>CAZDTI010000613.1:0-4533 GCA_964508085.1 uncultured Saprospiraceae bacterium
TAACATTTCCGAACAAAAGCGTTCGATATCGCACAATTTCATAAAAACACAATTTCATAAAAAACTGATTATCAGTCATTAAAGTTTTGGCACAGCCATTGAAATTTATTTTTACGACAATCAAAATTCACCAGCTCAAACAACTCAAAAAGAGCTTCTCAAATTGACAAAAGTCGAAAGACTGTCATTCCGAGCGAGCGCAGCGAGTGGAGGAAAACAGAAATCATGGATCGACCAATAGCAGAAAACATTCAACGGAAACAACAAGGAAAGCAATGGCTTAAAGCCCTTATTGCAATTGCATTATTGTGTGGCGCATTCTTCCTGCTTAGGAATATGTTAAAGACCGACATCAACCCGGCAAAATTCCGAATCGCAACAGTAGAACGTGGCAACTTACAAAACGCCATCACTGCAACAGGAGTCGTCATCCCTTCTTTTGAACAGCAGGTAAATGCGCCGATCCAGACCGAGATAAAAAGCATCAATAAAAAGGCAGGGGACAAAGTGAACATTGGAGACTTATTGTTAGAATTAGACAAATCATACATCAAATTAGAATATGAATCTAGAAATGATCAATTAGAATTACGTAAAAACAACATCACCCGTTTGCAATTTGAGTATGATAAAAACCTAAACGAACTTGATTATGATGCACAGATAAAAGCATTACAGGTTTCCAGCCTCGAAGCAAACCTTTCTGATGTGCAGCGATTAAAAGACATCGGTGGTGCTACTCAGGAAGAAGCAGACCAAGCCTCTTTGAATTTGCAGATAGCAAAACTGGAAAAGAAGAAACTGGAAAACGAATTGGCTTTCCGTAAAAATGTAGTTAAGTCTGACCGCCGCAACTTAGAATTGGAAGTCTTGATTCAGGAAAAAGAAATTGCAGAACTGGCTAAAAAACTCAAGGAAACCAAAGTCTCTGCGCCACGTAACGGTGTCGTTACTTGGATCAATGAAAACATTGGTCAAAAGGTAAATGAAGGAGAGCCATTAGTCCGACTGGCTAACCTGGAAAGCTTCCGGATAGAGGCTAGTTGCTCCGATCGTTATTCAGATATAGTAAAACCAGGAATGCCAGCACGGGTGAGAATCAATAAAACTAATTTGCCGGCTACTGTTCTTTCCATTTCACCAGCGGTTGCGAATAACACTATTGAATTTGTGGTGCAACTTGAGCAAGATGACCATCCTGAGCTGCGACCAAATATGCGGGTAGAGGTCTTTATAATCTCTTCTGAAAAGGAAAACGTATTACGCGTAGCAAATGGCCCAGGCTTCACCGGAGCAGTACAACAAGATATTTACGTCCTCCGTGGCGAACAAGCGGAGAAAGAAAAAATCACGCTTGGCTTGACGAATATTGATTTTGTAGAAATACAAAACAGCAACTTAAAGGAAGGAGACCGGGTAATTATTTCCGACATGAAAGCTTATGATCATTTGGATGTAATTGATTTAAAAAAATAGCGATTAAGCTATTGACTTCCCTCTATTGCATTTCTTAATTATAAAAAAATCATGAAGACAAATAACAATAAAATACCAAGACATTTTTCTCCTGCAGAAGGAGAGGTGGCTAGTCATTTCAAACCCCAAAAAATCAGATTTTCTTTTAGCAAAACACTAAGAAAATGGCTATCCCCTCTCTTTTTTTTGGTGCTTAATTTTGTTACCACAGATGGAACTGCGCAATCCATTGAGCAATTATCTCTAGAGGAATTCTTAAAAATGGTTACTCAACAAAATATAGCGGCCCAACAAGCACAATTAGACATCAAACAAGCGGATTGGAATTACAAACTCTACAGAGCTGGCTTAAAACCGAACCTTACTGCCTCCGCGAATTTCCCAAACTTCGCCAGAACCTTCAGTGAAATCATACAACCGGACGGTACGATCCAATTCCAACCTATTCGCAACAATAATTCTAGAATTGGATTATCTCTTGTGCAAAACATTCCTCAAACGGGGGGAACGGTATTCTTAAATTCAGGTCTCCAACGTTTTGATGATTTTGAAAATAAGTCAAAACTATACAACGGCAATCCTATTCAAGTCGGTCTATATCAACCTTTATTCGGATTCAACTCAATGAAATGGGATAAAAAATTGGAGCCGATAAAACAGGCCGAAGCACAGAAGAAATTCAATGTGGATCTTTTAGCCATTCAAACTACGGCAACGACCCTATTTTTCGATTTATTGGTAGCTGATCAGGAAGCGGAGATTGCAAAAAATAACGAGGAAAACAATCAACAACTTTTTGAAATAGCAGAAGAACGCTTGTCTTTAGGCCGAATATCTAAAGGAGATCTAAAACAGTTGCAGCTAGAGCTAATCTCCGCACAACAATCCAGACGCAGAGCAGAACAAGCTGTTTTTTATGCTTCTGCTGCGATCTATGACTTCCTGGGGCACAACTATAATGAAGAAACAATTCAGCCTGTTTTCCCAGAAGAATTAAGTAAAGACGTCATAGATCCAACAACAGCATTACAGAAAGCGCTAACCAACCATCATGATCCTATTTCGCAACAACGGATGCTACTGGAAGTGAATCGTGATTTGGAAAAAGCAAAGAGAGAAACTGGTTTACAAGTTGATATTAACGCGTCTTTTGGTTTGGTTCGATCTTCTAAAAAAGTAAGTGAGATTTATAGCGATCCACAACAGGAACAATTTGCACAATTGCAATTGACAGTACCAATTTTGGACTGGGGCGCACGGAAAGCTCAGGTAGGAATCGCTCGAGCGCAACGCGATTTCACAGAGCGATCCGTAGCCCAACAAAAACGGACTTTTGAAACAACAGTAAGACAAACTGCTGAGGAAGTGAACTTTTTGATCCAAGACTTGGAGCTGACAGAGTCAATTCAAAAAATCGCTTTGGAGCGTTTTGAAATTGCTAAAGAAAGTTATGTTCTAGGGTCGATTAGTATTACCGAGTTGACGCTGGCTCAGCGAGAAAAGGATCAAGCGCAACGTCAATATACAAGAACAGTCAGAGAGTACTGGGAGGCCAGAGGAAGATTGGCTGGTTTTGTCGGATCAATAAATTAAATTATAAAAGGTAGATGAGGAGATTAGGTGATGAGGCCCGCCCGTTCCGGTACGGACTGGTTTCCCACTAACGTAAGGAGACGCGAATCAAGAACTCCACATCACCTCATCAACCATTAAATAAATTAAAATTCAATTACAATGATAACATTACAAAACATCAACAAAGTCTACCGCACAAAGTCCATTGAAACATTGGCTTTGAATAACATTAACCTTGAAGTAGCCGATGGGGAATTCCTTTCGGTAATGGGGCCTTCTGGTTGCGGCAAAAGTACTTTACTCAACATCATGGGTTTAATCGACGAACCTTCTGACGGAACCATTGCGATTAACAACGAAACCATCAAGCAATACCAAGGAAAGGGAATTGCACGCTTTCGTAATCAAAATCTGGGATTTATTTTCCAGAGTTTCCATTTGATAAATGATTTGTCTGTCGTAGACAATGTTGAACTGCCATTGCTCTATCGCAAAAACATCAGTGGATCAGAGCGAAGAAGATTGGCCGAAGAAGCATTGTTACAAGTTGGTTTGAAAAATAGAATGAGACACTTCCCCGGACAGTTATCAGGAGGACAAAAACAACGAGTTGCCATTGCCAGAGCCATAGTTGGAAAGCCCAAAATCATTCTAGCGGATGAGCCAACTGGAAACCTGGATTCCGTGATGGGAAATGAGATCATGGACATTTTATTGCGCCTTAACCAAGAAGAAAAAACAACCATTGTAATGGTAACGCATGACGAGACGATGGCGCGGAAAACGAATCGATTGGTGAGGTTGTTTGATGGATCGCAGGTACAGTGATAAAGGTGGATGGGTAGATGGGCTTCCCACTAATGTGAAGGACGTGTATTGGGAAAACCCATCTACCCAACCACCTATCCACCTATCCACCTATCTTAATAAAAAACAAAAAAATCATGTTAAAAAACTATTTAAAACTCGCCATAAAAGTCCTCGGACGAAGAAAGTTCTTTACTTTCATTAGTCTCTTTGGCATCAGCTTTACTTTGACCATTTTGATGATTATCACCTCTGCGTTGACGACTGAACTGTCTCCTCGCCCACCTCTGAGTTTGAAAGACAATATGCTTTTTATTCCTCAGGTATCTTTAAAGCGAATGGTTCCTGATACTACTGCGACTATTGATAGCGTCAATCAAAACGGGGTTATGGTTTATGACACGACCTATCGCTACAGTGAAAATAGTGTCTCTACTTCAAACTCTTCTCCGAGTTATCCTTTCTTAGACAAAAACTTACGGGACATTCCTCATGTGCAGCAGTACAGCTTTTATAATCCGGGAGCTATTTACGACTTATTTTTAAACAACAATAAGCTTACACTTTCTGGAATACATAGTGATGCGAACTTTTGGAATATTTTCGATTTCAATTTTCTAGAAGGACAACCGTTTCGTAAACAACAGGTTGACAATGCAGAACAGGTGGCTGTCA
>CAZDTI010000614.1:0-4528 GCA_964508085.1 uncultured Saprospiraceae bacterium
AATAATTATGGATGTTTTTATGAATTAAATGGAGATACTATAATTAATAGAGTCGTCTATCAAAAAATATTTCAAGTGAAAATCTGGTTAACCGCTAAGGGGTAAGGAATAAATAAATGTCCGATTATTTTCTGTCAAACCGGGCATTTATTAATTCCGCATCCCTAAGCGCAGCTACATCGCGTACCAAACCGTTGGTCGCAACCAGAAATAAATTAGTAACAAGCATAAAAATAGTTCAAATGAATAAATCAATTTTAACATTATCAAAGCCTTTGAGTATCAAGAACATAGCATACTTTTTTGTTTTATTTTTTATTTTACCAACTATTCAGGCACAAGATGTAGCCATTGTTGGTTGGGATGCAAGTGGGAGTTCATCATCTGGGGATGAAGTCTCGTTCATTTTATTGCGGAATTTTACCGCAGGCGAAGTTATTTATATAACTGAAGATGAATATGTTGAGGCTACAAATGTGTTTAATTCAACGGAAGGGCATTTAGCCTTTACAGTACCTGCTGGTGGCTTGCTTGAGAATGAAGTCGTCAGTATAGTAGAAAGTTCAAGTGGTGTATATACAGAGCAATGTGGTACAGGAGGCACTGTAACTGGTACAGGATCTTGGTCTCTTGCTACAGACGCTATTGGTGGAATGGCGGATGAAATATATGCCTATTCAGCATCGAATCCTGCTGCTCCATGGTCTTCAGTAACCGAGATTCATTCCTTTGCCTGGTCTGCAACTTCGGCTTTCCAAGCTGTTCAAGACCCTTCACCTGATTATCCAAATGTTATTATTATTGCTTGGAATGTTGGCGGTCCTTGGGGATATAATGCTGATTTTATGGATGCAAATCGGGTTAATACGACACTTGCTGATTTGCAAAATGGAGCAAATTGGAACAAAGGAAGTAATAATAATCCACCGGCAAATATTAGCTTATCTTGTACAAATTTTATAAATCACATGCTGCCAGTAGAATTAATCAATTTTGACGCAAAAGAAAAAAATGAAACAACTTTTCTAAATTGGTCAACAGCAATAGAAAATAACAATTCTGGATTTGAAGTTGAACATTCTATTGATGGTAAATTATGGGAGAAAATCAATTTTATTCGTGGCAATGGAAATTCAACAATAGTGAATAATTACGATTTTGTTCATAGAGATCCAAAATATGGAATAAACTATTATCGCCTTAAACAAATAGATTTCGACGGTAGATTCGAATATAGTAAAGTAATTAGTGTAAATTTCAAAGGAGAAAATGGAGTCATCGGAGAGTTGTATCCAAATCCGAGTAAATCGGGAATGATTAATTTAGAATATAGTTCTCAGAATAATGAGGAGGTTAATATTTCAGTCTTTGATGCGAAAGGGGAATTAGTCATAAATCAAATTCGACAGATTTTAAATGGAAATAATAATTTAAGTTTTGACTTTTCCAATTTTGATACAGGGATTTACATCGTCAAAATCGGAAGGGAGAAAAATCTAACCTACAGAAAATTAATCATTGAAAGATAGAAAAGATAGTCACCAATGAAGACTAAAACGGCAAGTGGGCTTTTTGAACGATTTGTTCTAGAGCTAAAATGTCAAATACAGCACTTAAGGAAGTAAAGGGTGGATTTATTGCAGACGCAAATGGTGATTTGTAAATACCAATTAATATTCTAGACAAGCGATATTTTGATGAGAGGAAAGCTGTTTTTTAGGCAGCTTTCCCTTTTATATCCCTAATACAAGTAAGGTTTTTCTTCGCGTCTGAGCGAATAATCCTTAATCCTAGCATTCTTAATCCTTAACCCACTCTAATCAACTTAACTCCCGATTGGCATTACTAATAAAACATCAGTCTATTTTCGCCCCAAGCATCCTATTGCCCTCCAAAAGAAGTGACAAGATTTCCGTTCCGTCTGCTGTACTAAACTCAAGTTCAGCCCCAATTTCCTCAATAATAAACTGATCATTAGATATGGCTGTCAAAGGCAATTTATTCGCCCCTTCCGGCTGTGCAAAAAGCATTTCATTTTCCAAGGTAATGGTCAAGGTAAAAGCATCAAGCTTGTAGGTGCCAACATAATTTTTTAAAACGGCTGGAGCTACTTTAACTGCTGTTTTAGCAACAGGGACTTCATTCGAAATCTTTTTTGCGATTATTTCGGTAGTTCTATTGTTATAAACAAATGCTTCGACTTGTCCTGTGTCGTCTCTTTTGAAATTTAGTTGGCGATAACCCTCTTTATAAAATAAGCTGGTCTTATTTTTAGCAAACAATATCGAAGATTTTCCACCTGGTGCTTTTATATAGAGTTGTTCTTTTTTTTGAAAAATAATTCGTTGATCCATGGAAGTTAATTCATAAATTCCTGTGAGTTGCTGAATATCTGCTGGAGCTAATTTTACTGCGTTTTTTTTGTTAGGAAAAGGTTTCCCCAAACAAATAGCCGCAGCATTTATCATAGTCGGAGTAGGAGAGCCATACTCATTATTTTGAAGAATGACAACATACAATTCCTCTTCTGGAAAATAAACGGAATTGGCTTTATACCCTGGTTCAAAACCAGAATGTTCATAACAATTTTCATTGGCAATCTGATTCAATTCCCAACCATAACCGAGTCCTGTTTTGTCGCCATTTTCGAGTTGATGATTATTAAACATTTTGTCCAGACTCTGTTTGCTTATGATCTGTTCTTGGAGCAAACCGGTTACCCATTTGTTCAAGTCCGTTGGAGTGCTTATGATGGCTCCTGCGGCATAGGAAGAAGAATGAAAGGTTGCATTAATCAGTTCGTCATTTTCATCTTCAGAGTAACCATCGGCTCGTCCTCTAATAATTTGTTCGTAGTCACCAATCTGTGTATTGCTCATTTGTAGTGGATCGAAAATATTTGTGGTTACGAAATTCGAATAGCTTTGTCCTGAGACTTTTTCAATGATTAAACCTAACAAAATGTACCCGGTATTGGAATAGCTGACAGCGCTTCCGGGGTCAAAGTTTAATGTTGTCTCCTCTATCATCGTTACTATTTCCTCTGGAGATAGATTTTCTCTGATTCGTTTCCGGATGGCAGGGACGCGTGGATAATCTTTGATTCCTGAAGTATGCGTAAGCAATTGATGGATGTTTACTTGCTCACTACTTATCGGTAAATGCTTTAAGTGTTTTGAAATCGGATCATTCACACTGAGTTTTTTTCTTTCTTCTAACAATAAAATTGCAGCGGCTGTAAATTGCTTAGTAATTGATCCTATGCCAAAACTTGTACTTTCGTTCATGGGGACATTGTGCTCGACATTCGCATATCCTCGTTGGTTTTGATAAATGACTTTTCCTTTTTGTGAAATAAGAATAGAGGCGCCACTTCCACGGTCTTGGTAATTGGATTGGAAAAGTTCATCGAGTAAATCGTTTTGATTTTGAGCAGTTGCAATGATCAAAATAATTAGTTGAAATACGAGACTTAAAGTGATTTTTAGATTTTTCATCATTGAATATTTTAAAGAATTAGAGCTGTTTCTAAAATAACATTTATCAATAGATACCTCCGCGCGATGCTGCTCCTCCTTTAGGAGGCTGGGAGGCAGCGAAGGGAAAAATGTATAGTAACTTAGAGGATTAAACTTCATTAGCAAAGAGTTCGATCAGGGCATAGATTTGGCCCTTGTTCATAGAACAACATAGACATCCGACTTAAAATTAAATTGTGATAAAAGAAAGAAGACTAAGAAGAAAAATGCCCCAGATTCACTTCACACTGAGAACAATCAATCTCTATTTTTGTCTGTTCAGGATTAGCCCCGAATTGGTATTCTTTTTCATTTTCGCTTTTTTGAACGACCTTCATTTTTTTAGGAAGCTTGTATTTTGATTGATTTATGGGTTGACAATTCACCTGATACGTTTGTAGCTGTTGAACCCCTAAATCTACTTTCGCATGTTGGTTTTTAATGGTGACAAATTTCAAACCTACGCCCAATGTTGCCACATTAATATCTCCATTTCGGAGCGTCATGTCAATGCTTTCACTGGCCGTTCTAATGTCGAAATTGGAAAACCGCGATTTAGCCACGGATATCTTTCCAAGACTTCCAATTTCGAAATGGTCATTTAACGTTTCTTCTATTAGCAGGCTTTCAATCGCTGTTATTTTGAAATTAGAAATAGCGGATTCTATTGCCAGATCATAGACGTTATCAAGATTTAATACGCAGTCCTTGATATTCAAAGTACCACTATGAATCGTGTCGATGTCAACTTGTACGGAGCTAAATTCAGCCTTTGTTTTCTTTATCTTCTTGGCTGTGAAACTACCGCCATTTATTCTTAGGTTCAGATCCCCTTGATGGGTATTCATCACTACATCTGTTTCTGAAGTTTCTAATTCCATTCTACTGTTTATCGGCACATATAGGATGGTAGAAAGTTCTAAGTACTTAATAGAATATCTTTTTCCACTATTCAAAATAACATGATTGTCATCTGCTGAAAACCAACCGTTCTCTATTTTAAATTTCGC
>CAZDTI010000615.1:0-2983 GCA_964508085.1 uncultured Saprospiraceae bacterium
AACGTTGTGATTTGAACGAAATAACCAAAGGAATTTGCACGCTATTAGCTCCACAAGCGAAAAAACAAAACATCGTTTTCCGACAGCACTTAAGCTCCTCCCCCATCCGTATTTCTCTTGACCCTAAACAAATAGAGCAAGCCTTAGTCAATATCATTAAAAATGCAATGGAAGCTATTGAAGAAAAAAACGGAATCATTCACTTAGAGACTTTCGCCTCTCCTCATGCGCGAATTGTCATTTCCGATAATGGCACTGGCATCAGCCCTGAAGTTGCGCCGCAACTATTCACTCCTTTCTTCAGCACAAAGATGACGGGACAAGGGGTTGGACTTACTTTAATACGAGATATTTTGGTGCAGCATGGAGCTACTTTCTCCTTAGATACTAAGAATGGATGGACGAGCTTTGAAATACAGTTCAACTAACACGATATAATAACCGCAAAGGTTTCTCTAAGCCTATTTAGTACCTCCTAGCAAACTATCGATTGCGCCTCTTCGTAACCTTTATAGTGGAGATAATTAACTAACCAACAATACAATCACAAACGACAACAAAGTCAAAAATACCCCAACGGTAAAGACATCAAAGGCCGTGCGCACCCAAGTCATTTTATTCCCCAATCGACGACCAATGTAATAAAGATCCTGCGCAACGTGCGCTTTCACCATAGAAGGATCTGTCATCAAGCCTTCTATAGATTCAAAATACTCTTCTACATCCATTTTATAAAAATTACCAAAAAAGAAAGGACTAGCAGGCATCTTCTTTTCGATTTCCTCTCGCATCGCATCAAAATCATTAGGCTTCAGCACTTTGGCTGCGTAGAAGATCGTTCCAAAGCAAGTAGCCCCTAAAATAGCGAGAGGGATGAAAAGATATCTTTCCATCACAAAATCGATATTTCCCAAAACCAAAGGTACTACAACGGTAATCATCAAGGCATTCAGAGACAACAAAACATTTGCTTTATTATCTGCAATAGCCGTAAGGTCAATGTTATTTCGCTGAGTAGTACGAATGACATTGATCGTCTCTCGGCCCATTTTTTTCTTACCCTTACCTTTTTTCTTTTGCGTATCCAATTGTAAGTTTTGTAGTGGTTGCACCATATTGTTCATAATTTTTTGTTTCGGTTTTTGTTTCGGTTTTATGATTCTTCCGTATTGCGAAATCACTAATTTGAGTACCTAATTCTAAGTTAGAATGGAGTAAACAGCATCACCTGTTTACTCCATTTTAATTTATCTAAGAAAAACGACAGTGCAGTACTATTTCTCAGCACTTATTACTGCTGCTGTATTTCCAGCAACAGCAGGCTCCTTTGTTTGCATTTTTTCTCCAAAGTGAATCTCTCTAGGATCATTAAAATAAGAATTCAAATAAGCCCAGGTTCTATTTCTTGTATTGCGATCCAATAACTCAAGCCCTTTAACTACTTTTTTCAAAGTAGAACGCATTTTGGTCAATTGTTTGATCGCAGCTTCCAATTCATCTGCATCTTTTTCAAAACCCAAATAAGCTCTTTGCTTGATAGAAGTCAAACCAACATTAGAATTCGGAATGGCGTAGGGTGCATCTACCATTCCAGAAAAATCGAAATCATAGGGGATGGCGATCAACTGACCGTCCTTCTCCAACACTTTTATATTCCGTCCAAAGATAGCACTCCAATCCGAATTTCCAATCCAATATTGAAAAAGAGCCATTGTTTGGAACTGAGCTTTATTGAATTGCGCTTCTGTAAAGCCTACTTTCTGATCCGGTTTATTGGCCCCAATACGGTCACGCACCTGTGCCGTATCTTCGATAAAGAAACCAGAGCGAACAACAGACTCCCCTGAATTTACATCAGTAAAAGTGATATTTAAAAATTGAACGCGGAAGCTTTCCGGGGTCAGTTCGCTATACAACTCGTAGGCTAAATATTCTTTCAGTAACAATTCTTTTCCTACTTCTGCGTCATCTGCCATACATTGGTTGACCAACTTGAGGTCGTCGAACTTCGTCAGGCCAGCTTCGCGTAAATCATCTTTATCAAAGTGAATTTTCAATGGAGGTATTTCCGTACATCTCATACGACGAAATTTTCCACGAACAGCCACTTTGATGTCCCAATTATGCGCAATACCTTCAGCGTCAATAAAAGAGAATGTAGCTTTATTTTTCTTGTCGTTTCGTTTATCGCTGATGGCCGCTAAATCGGTAGTAATACTTACATCCAATACTTGGGTGTAGTTCATTTTATCGAAAATGCTTTTTTTATTCTGTGCTTCTAAGCTAAAAGCAGAGAGGATTAAAAGCAAAGTGAAAAGAAGATTATTTTTTCTGAGGTTCTTTCTCATGGTAAAATCAGTTTGGAAATAACAAAAAGCGAAAAGACGTAAGAGTCGGGTTTTACTATTTAGTGAGACTCTATTTAGCATTTTACTGTATTATTAATGTATTACGAGTACTTTGCTTCCTGTTATTAAGATGAATAGATTAAATGTTTCTTCTAATACTACTCTGAGTACAAGTACAAAGGTGCAACAAAGAGATAGTTGCAGGCAGGTTAAAAAGGGGCAATAAATGGTTAAAATGGGACATAAAGCGTAATACCGCTTTGAGAAGAACAGAATAAGGTTCTCTAGGGGGGAATCAGGCCAAATTTGTCCTTTTTAAAGGTAAATATGCCCTATTTATGCTGGTAAATTTAGGCAAAAGGCGAATACTATTCTATTGTTAACGGGGTGTTAATTATAGCTTGGGCATCACAAAAATGGTGAAAATGTGTTTTGACTAATTTCTATAGGTTTTGCAAACTCCGAAGGATGGCAGTAGCACCAAGCAAGAGTTCGTAAAGCCGGGCGGGGCAATACACTATCACTAGATTTTCTCTACCTCCGGCTTTCAGAAACTTCGCTATACTCCTTCCCTACTCGCGAGTTTCCGAAAACCTTATCAGTTTACCTCTTTAGGCTTTGCTAACTCCGTGAGA
>CAZDTI010000615.1:3083-4514 GCA_964508085.1 uncultured Saprospiraceae bacterium
TGGCTGCAGCGTCAAGCAAGAGTTCGTAAAGCCGGGCGGGGCAATACACTCTCACCAGATTACCTCTACCTCCGGCTTTCAGAAACCTCGCTATACCCCTTTCCCCACTCACGGGTTTCCGAAAACCTTATCATTTGACCTCTTTAGGCTTTGCTAACTCCGTGAGATGGCTGCAGCGTCAAGCAAGAGTTCGTAAAGCCGGGCGGGGCAATACACTCTCACTAGATTTTCTCTACCTCCGGCTTTCAGAAACTTCGCTCTACTCCTTCCCTACTCGCGAGTTTCCGAAAGCCTTATCATTTTACCACCTTAGGCTTTGCTAACTCCGTGAGATGGCTGCTGCGCCAAGCAAGAGTTCGTAAAGCCGGGCGGAATCTTACAAACCCTAGCTTTCAAAACTCATCTGTTCCCTTATCCAATTTAAAATCCTTATGATATTGAACAAATATTTTTTTCGCTGTTTCTAGTTCATCATCGAACCGGCTCAAAACTTTCTCACGAGCAATGGATGTAGGTGTATTCGAAACGAAGGATAGATAAGATGAAAATTTCCAATCATCATATACTTCTCTGAATCCATGGTGTATTGGATTATGATGAATGTAAGCTAAAATGTACCTCCATTTGAACTCATCTTTTATCAAAATTCGTTTAAACTTGTTTTGAAAAACACTTCCATTTCTACTTCTCTCCCTATTGTAAATAACTGCAAAAGATTGAAAAAATCGTTTAAATTGATCAATGAGAAAATCGTTATGGGGGGTTTCGTCTCGTAAAAACTTCATGCTTTTGGAAGTCCCTTCCCATTTTATTTTTTCTAAAATTTCATCCGATATGGGTTTTACCCTTACCAACAAATGAAAGTGATTAGGCATGATACAATACGCTTCAAAATCAAAATAGGACAGTAAGTGTTTTTTACACTTTCGTAAAAAAAGCTCCCCATACTCTTCTTTTTGAAAAATATTTTCCTTGTTAATACTTCGATTGTAAATGTGATAAGAGCAACCTTCCTCAAAAGTTGCCCAGTAGTCTACTTGGTTTCCCATAATTAACTGTGTTTGATATTACTAGGCTTTGCTAACTCCCCGAGATGGCTGCAGCGCCAAGCAAGAGTTCGTAAAGCCGGGTGCTAAAATCCTCCCTAAATCCCCTCTTCCTCCGGCTTTCAGAAACTTCGCTATACTCCTTCCCTACTCGCGAGTTTCCGAAAACCTTATCATTTGACTTCCTTAGGCTTTGCTAACTCCGCGAGATGGCTGCAGCGCCAAGCAAGAGTTCGTAAAGCCGGGTGCTAAAATCCCCTCCCTAGATTTCCTCTTCCTCCGGCTTTCAGAAATCTTGCCCTACTCCTTCCCTACTCGCGGGTTTCCGAAAACCTTATCATTTGACTTCCTTAGGCTTTGCTAACTCCGCGAGATGGCTGCAGCG
>CAZDTI010000616.1:0-4508 GCA_964508085.1 uncultured Saprospiraceae bacterium
CGCCAGGTAGTCGCTTCAGCGCAAAAATACCCTGTTTCCAAATCGGAGCATAAGCTACTTCATGAATCAATTCCTTCGTTTTCTTTCCGTAAGGAGGCAAAATCATATCATAAGTACCACCTTGTCTTTTGATAAAATAACCTCGCTGATTCGAGAATTCACGAAAACCTTCTTCCCCATGATGAAGCCCCATGCCACTTGCACCAACTCCACCGAATGCTAGAGAAGGGAGTCCGGCTTGTAGTGCCATCACATTCACAGCCACTCCACCGCTTTGTGTCTGAGTGCAAATCTGATTTGTAAATGCATTGTTTTTAGAGTAGACGTACAATCCTAAAGGTTTATCGCCAGCATTGACGAATTGGATGATTTCTTCAGTACTGTTGTATGGAATAACGGGGAGTATTGGCCCGAAGATTTCTTCTTGCATCAAAGCAATATCATTCGGAGGATTCACTACAATGTGAAAAGGCATATGTCTACCGCTTTTTTTCATGTCAGCACCAGTATTGATGACTTGTGCTCCTGATGATTCGGCCTCTGAAATTAATGCATGCAATCGTTTTAAATGTCGATCACTGATAATACCGCAGGCATGTGCTGCACCGTTTTGATCTGTAGAAAAATGTTTTTGAAAATGTGTTGTTATTTTTTTGACGAATTCTTCCATTTTATTTTGAGGGACTAAACAGTAATCTCCTGTAACACACATTTGACCACGCTTTACGACTTTTATGCCCGCAATACTTTCAATCGTTTCCTCATTGACAGAATCGGAGTGAACAATGATTGGGCTTTTTCCACCAAGTTCTAGTGTAACAGGAACTAAGTTTTCCGCAGCGGCTTTCATTACCAATTTTCCAACTGCCCCAGAGCCGGTATAAACCAAGTGATCCCAAGGGAGTGTTGGAAAATGTTTAGCTAAGGGCAAACCACCATTCACAACCGCTACAACGGTTGGATCAAAGGTTTCTTCAATCATTTTCTGTAGTAAAGCACCGCAAGCCGGAGCAAGGTCAGAAGGTTTTATGATGACTCGATTTCCAGCACCGAGTGCATCAATGGTGGGCCCAAGGCCAATATCGAATGGGAAATTCCAGGATACCATATTACCAATTACTCCTTTGGGCTGCGATTGCAAGTAACTCTTTGCATTTCCGAGTGTTACGATATTTCCTGCTTTAGGAATCGGTTTCATCCACTTCTTCACATGAGCAACATTAAAAGCAACTCGGTCGAACATACTAATGATCTCAAGAAGGTCAGCAGCATCTTCCGAGTGTCCTCCAAAATCCTGATTTAAAGCAGCTATAATTTGATTGCGGTAGGCTCGAACCATTTTTGGAATGCGTTCCATTCGCTCAATTCGAACGGCAGCAGTGGGGTAGGGCTCCTTTTGAAAAGCAGCTTTTTGTCCTTCAAAGATTTCCTGGAGTTGTTGAATGACGAGTTGGTCAGAAATCATAGGTGAATCGGAATTTTTCATAAGTGGCTGTAGGGTTTTGAGCAATTGAAATGAGGAGGGGTGGAAGAATTTGATCAAAGTTAATGATTTTTCACTTAGTTTGAATCTCTCTTCACACAGAGGTAAAAGAGTTTTTGAAAAGTAAAAATAAATAATACTTGAATAAAAGACCTTTTTATCCTATATTTGTATTGTCAACTTATTTTAAACAAATAAAATCTATGTTTTCCAAAGGATGTGAATATGGTATTAGAGCACTTACAGTCATCGGTCAAGCAGATGCAGAGGGACGTAAGATAGGGATCAAAGAGATTTGTCGCCTGGCTAAAACACCGGAATCCTTTACTGCTAAGATTTTACAGGCACTGGTAAAAAAAGAAATCATCAATTCTCAAAAAGGACCAGCTGGCGGGTTTTACTTTTCCAAAAAGATGGAAGATATAAGTCTTTACGAAGTAGTGGAAGCGATAGATGGCGATGGTGTTTTTAGAAAGTGCGGATTAGGGTTGGCTAATTGTAATTCAAAGAAGCCTTGTCCGTTACATTATAAGTTTGAAGTGGTTAGAAACGAGTTGCGCGATATGTGTGTGAGTAACAACCTCAGAGATTTGATGGATGGATTTAATGAAAAAGTGTATAGTCGATAATACTAGAAATAGAAAATATTTTTTTGTAATAATAAAAGATAAAAAGGTCTTTTATATTTTTATAATGTATCAAAATTAAATAATTATGTCAGTAATAACTAAAGTAAACGAACGTAAAACTATTTTTAACAGAAAAGTAAAAGTAGGTTCTTCAGAAAATTATTTCACTACACTTTGGACTAAGTATATGGATTATGCGGAAAACCAAGAAAGGACCCGTATCTTTTGGTATATGAAGAGTATAATGGTTATTCCTTGTGCGGTCATGGTACCTTTCATCTTTTTGATGGCGATGGCGACCCCTAACTATGTTTGGTTTGTTGGACTCTGTGTTCTTTTATTTTTTGCAAATATGGTGGTTCACATTGCAGAATTACCAGGTAGATTATTTGTACCGGTTTATCAGGTCAGTATCGCAGTGATGGTGTTGATTCCTATGATTACTTATTTGATTAATTTATAAAAATCCATAAAAGTAAAACAATGACAAAAAGTACTGTGAAAATCCGACCTTTGCTCTCCTCTTCAGGATTCAAAGTAATATATATTTCTGGAAAGAGTGGAGACAAGCTAGAAAGTCACAAAGTAAATGAAAACGCTTTGTTACTGGTGCAGGGAGGAAGCGTCACTTATCAAGAAGCAGATAAAGAAATTGTGCTTTCAGAAGGAGAGGGGCACCAGATACCTTCCGAGGTTTTTCATGAAGTGAGGTGTAACGATACTGCTGCTGTTTTTTTAGTTGTTCCGATTAAAGCAAAAATGAAATTTGATCGGTCTTAGAAAAGGACTTAGTTCCTCAGAAGGATTTATTTAGAAAATTTGAATAATGAAGATGAAACTCCTCATTTTATTGATATTGGGCATCTGGATTGGAATGTTAATCGGCATTTCTTTTGTCGAGGCGCCTTTGAAATTCAGAGCGCCCAATATCACTGTACCGCTAGGACTTGGAATTGGTAAGCTGGTTTTTAATGCGCTCAATAAATTTGAGATCGTTTTTTCGCTGGGAGTACTATTCTGGCTCTTCCAGGAATTTAGAAATTTGGATAACTTAATTACCCTTACTTTTATAGTCCTTGTTTTTATTGTTGCTTTGCAAACCTTTTGGTTGTTGGCCAGTTTGGATGCTCGTGCAAATAATGTTATGAATGGGATTTCTGTTGAAAAAAGTAATCATCACCTTTATTATATTATTATGGAAGTGACGAAAGTGGTGCTTTTATTTTTCGCTTTCATAAAAACATTTAAACATGCATGAGATTTCTGATAAAGAAGATGTAAAAATATTTGTGGACGCTTTTTATAGTAAGGTGAAAATCGATTCCTTAATCGGGCCGGTCTTCGCTGCGCGGATAGAAGAAGACCGTTGGTCAATCCATCTGGAGCGAATGTACAGCTTTTGGAATACCGTCCTTTTTGCTCAACAAGATTATCGAGGGAATCCCTTTTCTAAACATTCCAGTTTACCAATAGAAGCACCTCATTTTGAACGTTGGATTGGATTACTTACCGAAACCTTGGATGAACATTTCGAAGGGGAAAAAGCAGAGGAAGTGAAAATGCGCGCCATAAAAATGGGCGCCCTTTTTCAATCAAAACTGCAATACATCAGAGCCAATGACAACTTTGAGAATTTGATGTAACCATGCTTCACTTTTATTATACAGACAGTGGTCGAATTCGCCATCAAATAAAATTTGAGGCCAACGAATACAACAGCTTAATGGAACTGATCTGGGACAAAGGCTATGAAGATTGGGGAGATTGCAAAGGCAGAGCTTGGTGCGCTACTTGTCACATTCAAATAAATAACAAGATAAATACAAATGCTGTAGACCAAGAAGAGAGTAGTCGAATAAACCTACTCTCTAATAGAACAGATTATAGTCGTCTTTCCTGTCAGTTATTGTTGACTCTTGACTTAGATGGGGCAGAGGTTGAGTATCGTGGAGGGGATTGATCGCTTTTAGCATTTACTTCAATTAGTACCTATTTTTAGGTAATAGTGGGGCAGGATGATGCTCCTCTTTAGGGACTGGGGACAGCGCAAGGAAAAAATACAGCCCGTTCATCGGATGATCTCAGAGCTATCCGATGAACACTGATGTATCGAAATTACGAGCTAAGCTAGCCCTAACCAATCTCCACCATCCACTCCAAAATATTCACCGCCTTATTGAATACCCACATAAAGTATTGTCCATTCGGGAAGGCGTAAGGCAAAAATGTTCCCAGATCATCATTGGCCTATTTACCAATTGTTCTTTCTTGTATCTCCTTCCCTTTACATCAATGATTTCCAATCTCAATAATGGATAATTTGTTTTAAGAGCACCTATTTCACCTCTCATTCCTAGAAAATTTAATTTTTTTCACACCCCGCGCAGCGAATTCCA
>CAZDTI010000617.1:0-4501 GCA_964508085.1 uncultured Saprospiraceae bacterium
GCGTTATAGATTCATGATATCTTATGGTGGTTGTATCAGGTACTATTGGCTCGTCAAAGAAATCTTCGACTGGTAAATCAAATATTATTTGTCGAGTATTTTCCTTCATGGCAAATATAGAAAAGCTAGTATTGATTTTTTCTTCTGAATTCATATCGTTGATTCCAAATTCTAATCCAGTTACGAGTACAATCCGAAGCGAAAATTTATCTGATGCTAACACGACAACTGCTTCTTCATTGTCTAGGCAATATCTTTTGCAATCTGCTGTGTTGAAGTTTGAGACAATCTGATAAACATTTTTCCGAAAACTCTTTTCCAGAATGTAACAAGTGATGGTGTTTCCATCAGGGTCTTCGAATAACAATTCCGATTCGGTGGTATTGCAAAAGTCCACAAAGTCAGTTTTTACATTCTCTGAAAGGTCTTTAGATCCTATATGAATGACCTCACAATCGTCATTTGAAAAATTAGATTCACACGAAGTATTTGAAAACTCAACACTGGTTTCAGAGAGGCAGGGACCTGTTAAATCCTCTGGAGTCGTATTGTCGTCATCGTCGCAGCAAAATAGTAGAATGGGAAGTAATAAAATTAAGAGGTATTTTTTCATAATGCTTTGTATAATTTTTGTACTAATGAATTGGTTTTGAATGCTGATCAAGTCTCTTCCTCTTCCAATTTCTTCAATTTGAAATACCTGCCAAGAAATGAAATGGCAAAAAACAACCAAACCATCCGATACACCCAGATGCTTAGGGAAAAGCCCAATAGCGTCTTCGGTCCCGTTTCGCCCATGAATCCTATGAAGACCATCAAAGCTAAGATTCCGGTGATTAGAGATACGTTTTTTTTGCTCAT
Source organism: uncultured Saprospiraceae bacterium (assembly GCA_964508085.1). Lineage (GTDB taxonomy): Bacteria > Bacteroidota > Bacteroidia > Chitinophagales > Saprospiraceae > CALGLS01. The sequence continues at coordinate 862 of CAZDTI010000617.1, forward strand.
TTTTTATTTGTTTGATGCTATGCACTCCAACCTTTATTTGGCTAACGAAGAATAGCTGCTACACGTTTGGATTAGGGCTTAATTCTTATCTTCTTTAAATCTGTATACCTAAAGACTTCAAGGTTTTCACATCCAACTGCCCAATGGGCAACCCATTTTCTTTTTGATAGTCAGTCAAAGCAGCCTTTATTTCTATAGTCAGGATATTATTAGTGTGCGCTTCGTTCAAATACCCTCTACTGATTAAGGCATTTTGTACTTGTGCAATTGTATTGCCCGTTACTTTGTCTCCACAAACGACTTCTCTCCATTCTGTAGATGCGGCCTCATTTAGTCTTTGATACACAATGGTTTCTTCAATGTAATCTTCGACCTCTTCTGGATTGGTTAAGAAAACTATCTTTTCAAATGATTCAATATCGCCCAATTGAAAGTGGTCTAAGTTGTTTTTATAACCCAGGTAAATGAGTTCGTTCGAATACTCGTCTATTTTAAAATACATAGAATCTAATTCAACCGCTTTGTTAAATTCTCCAGTATAGATTGCAAAGGTTTCTTCAATGGTTTCATACTTATCAGCGATTAAACATTTTGCATAGCACTTTCCGGGTTCCTGGGCCATTGGGAAATCGCCTGGTTGGCCAATTAAAAGAATGTTGGTGGAAACAATAATGGAGGAGACTAGGAATAGATTTTTGATGGTATTCATTTTGATGTTTTTATAACAATGTATTTACTATTTTCTGTCACGATCTAAATCAGTTAATATTTTCTTCTTCAATTCTAATATGGACAAGTTTTGGTATTTCTTTTTATAATGTCGTAGCATGTTATCCAGCTTTGCTTTATCGCCAAGTAAGGCACTTGCTAGTCTAGTGTTTAAGCTTTTTTCTTCAGCAGTCACATATTCTACTGGAACTTTTTTATTTGTGGTTTTTACTATCGGTACACTTTCTTTTCTTCTGTTAACTGGCCTTGAAGGAGCGCTCTTAGAATCTAAAATTTCATAATGAGTATCTTTGGAAAAACCTAACCGACTCCAGCCTTTCTTTATTGATAACAGTACAACGTTTCGTGTTGTCTTTACGTTGGTTAAGAGTTTGACTATCCAGCTCTTAATGGTTGTAAAAACCGAAGTAGAACCCTGCTTCAAAGATTCCTTGCCGTCGATCTTTTTCTCTGATTGAATTTCCGTAGAATGTACTCTTCCACATTCGCAAGAAAAACTGGATCCAAATTCTTCTGGATCTGTAATCTTCCTTTCTTTGCCACAGGAATAGGTGTTCATTGCATTTGGTTTTAATTTTGAAATGGTAGCTCACTGTCCACTCTTTTATCCCCCGTGCATAAAAGGCTAAATTTATTTCCTCCAATCTGTCTCTGAAAAAAGAAAAACTGGTTTAGTTATTAATTATTCTGATATAATCAGTTTTACGAAGTTTAATTGTTACAACGATTCCGCCGTTTAGAAACAGTCTGTAGAAATCAAAATGTTTATGCTGCTGTATCTAACTCCTTTCAAAGTTAAGAAATTATTCTGAGTCTAAATAAGGAGAGGAATCGTAGACGCTAAAACAACAAAAATGTACGCGTAATTTTTACGCGTACATCCTAATTGTTAAAAATATTACTTTATAAGTACCCGTTCAAAATGTTATTAATATTTTGACCAATTACTTGCTCAAAGGATGGTTTTTGCTCCAGATGTCCAATAACTTCTGATATACTGAAAAGAACAACGTTTTGAAGTTCGCTATGTCTTTTAAAATGGAAAATATTCTTTCACCTTAGATCTTACCTTGTCAATATCGGTGTCAATGGTTTTTGTGCCACCTGTATTGCAGAATAAAATATAACCTATATCTTTCTCTACATTGTAATAGGCCAAAGTTGTTGTTCCAAGAATATCACCAGTATGTCCAACATACCCGCTTGGATATACTTCCCATAGGATACCCTGCTCAAATTCTTGCTTCAATTGCGGTTGTAGCATTTCGTTAATGGATTCTTTTGAAAGGATTTGACTACCGCCCAGCCGTCCAAATGCAATAGCTTTCATAAATTTGTAAAAATCTAAAACGGTAGATTCTAATCCCCCTGCCGGATATAATAAAAGCCTAAAATCATTTGGTACTTCTATTCCGGAGTGATAGCAGTCCGATTTTTGAGGAACAGAATCTGATGCCTCAAAATCAAATTTGGTATTGTTCATTGATAAAGGCTCTAAGACATATTTGGTTACGAAATCGTTATATTTCATTCCGCTCGATTTTTGAATTATTAAGGCCAATAAGCTTGCTCCGGAATTACTATAAACAGTTTGCTCTCCGGGTTCTTTTTTTAAAAAATGTTTTTTACGATACCATTTACCATCAGTTGAATATAAATTCGATAAGAACTCTTCAAGACCTACTTCCCTATTCCTATTAATCTTTTTAATGTATTTGTTGAGAATTAATTTGCGCAAGCCGAAAGGAAGTTCCTGTCTTATTCTTGCAATTTTTGTGGGAGCATATAAAGATCTTAGATCGTATTTAGGCAACTTTGATAAACTAGCGGTATGCGTTGCCAGGTTTCTGATGGTTATCTGTTTTGTAGGGTGGTAGGGATTAGAAAGGTTAAATGGTAAATATTGATTTATATCGTCCTCTAAATCAATCAAATTCAATTCCTGAGCTTTGAGGAGCGATACTCCGAGTAGTAATTTTGAGAGGGAAGCTATTTTTTGCGGGGTGTTAGCTTGGTAGGAAAGATTCGGATTTTTTGAGGAATGACCAAACCCCTTACTATATAATAAAGTATCCTTTGTAAATACAGCCACTCCAATGCCTTCGATAGAACTATTCGCTACGATACCAGCAAGTTCGTTGGTTAAAGGCAGTGTTACATTTTGTGCAACAATAGCTATTTGGAAAGTTGCAATTAGAAATAAGTTGAATACCGTTTTTTTCATACAATTATTGATTTTGATTTTCTAAGCAATGGTGCTTTTGCAAATCTATCTTAACTATATGATTTCTCTGTTTTCAATCAGTTCTGAAACGTCATATTATGATCAATTAGGACTGGTTTTTTTCTTTGTATTCCTTTGGGGTTGAACCAGTTATCTTTTTGAAGTTTGTGAAAAATGTAGATTTGGATTTGAAACCGACTTCTAGTCCTATTGCGGTTAAACTAAAGTGATTTAGCCTGCCATCGGAGAGTATTTCCATAACCTCTTTGACCCGGTGTTCATTTATTATTTCGATGAAAGATTGATTAGACGCTTTATTTATAATTTTCGAAAAATACCCAGCGCTAATGTTTAGTTTTTGGGCTACTTTGTTTCTGTTAATGTCTTTGTCTCTATATATTTTTTGCTCTGTCAATAATTGAAGGAATTGATTATAATAATTGTTATCAGTTGCATCTTCCTTTTTATAAGTGCTACTTACTTTTATTTCTTTTTCCTTTAGAATAATGTGTAAACTTTTCTGCTCATTTGTTAAGCGCTGTTGAACCACTCCTTTATAGGTTAACCAAAAAATAAAAAGTGTCACCGTACCCCAGAAGGTGGTCAGTGTTAGTAAATAATAAAAATCACTATTGAAAAAATAATTGAGAATATTTATTACTATCCATAAACTGATTACAATACTAA
>CAZDTI010000618.1:0-4500 GCA_964508085.1 uncultured Saprospiraceae bacterium
GCCATATCATCAGGGATGTTTTTGAAGATAATCTCCTCCGGATAGGTTTTGAGCAATGGGTACTTGTCTGCCATTTTATCTCCCCACCAATCTTTCTTTTTCTCTAAAATAAGGTGAACTCCCGTTTCCCATTCTGCAACTTTATAAGCTCCACAGGATTCGATGATCGTACCAATAGAACCTTGCTTATTAAAGAATTCTGCAAATTTTATAATATCTGAATTTTCCATTAATTTCTTTTTTTGAGCAGGGTCGGTTAAATCCTTTAGCTCAAAATTTTTCATAATTCCTTCTGGATCATAAATATGTTCTGGATACAAAAAAAAGCCACTGGTAGATTCTGCGCGAAAAGCTTGATCTAGAAATACTGTAAATCGTTTGGGGTTGTCAGGGTCGATGGTAATGTCTTTGAGTGGATTTAGCACACCTTGATAAGCATTCGCTTTCACATTCGGATTGAAAAGCGCCTTCATACTAAAAAGGTAATCGCTAGCTAGAACAGGTTGACCATTATCCCAGACTGCTTCGTCCAAGAATTCATAAGTAAAAGCAACGCCTCCTTTATAAGGACCTTCGTTTAGTAGCTTCTTTTCTGGGCGTGATTTTACTAGAACAGGAGAAAGGGCATAGGTCTCTGGATCAAAATTTAAAAGAGTTGGAAATACGGGATTGGAAACCTGTAATTCATGAGACTTTGTCGTTAAGATTGGGTTGATCCTTTTAGGCTCTGCACGTAAGCGCGAGCGCACTACTTTTGGTGCGGTTTCTTCAGTTACTTCCTTTTCAGCGACTTTGTCACTAGTACAAGAGGAAAAGGAGAAGAAGAAAAACAGGGTGATTGTAAATATAAATAGATAGGGGACTTTTTTCATGGTACTAATGGTTTGCAGTTGTTTTTTGTAAGTGGAATTGACGTATAGAAAAGCCAGGCCGCAAGGCGGAAGTACTGGCTTTGAATTTTTTGTTAATGACTATTCGTTCTAGTGGGGCATATAAGAAGACGTAAGGTTGATCGTCGTAGATGCGCTTCTGTATACGAAGATACAAATCCTTTCGAGTTTCTTCATCTAATGTAGTGCTAATGGAATCGATCAGGGCATCGGAGCTACTATCGCCAAAGCCGGTGCGATTGCCGCCATTGGGAATGTCGCTGCTGGTATGCCACAGCTGCTTCATGTCCTGAGGGCCAGGCAATTTTGACCATAGGAAGTAGGCTAAGTCATAATCCCGTCCTCGATAGGCCTTTACGGCTGTACTGAACTCCATTCCTGTAACATTGATCCGTATACCGACTCGTTCCGCTGCTTGTTTCAATAATAAACCAACTGCTTCTCCGGTCTCATTATCACTGGTGTAAATATATTTCAGCGAAAGCTGTTCCTTTCTGCTTTTTATATTTTTGTCTAGAATGCCATCGCCGTCACTGTCTGTCCATCCAGCTTCCGCCAATAGTTGACTTGCTTTTTTAATGTCAAATTCAATAGGAGGTAGCTCGTGATTATAAAAAGGTTTGGATGGGTGTATCGGTCCTGTCACTCTTTGTACCAATCCCCCCAAATAACTTTTGATAATTTGCTCCACATCTGTTAAATGAGCGATTGCGCGTCTGACTTTAGAATCGTTTAGCCAAGGTCTTTTCCCATTTAGGGCAATGTAGTAAAACTTTAAGGTAGGTGCAGTGTGTAAGTCAAAGGTTTTTTTTACATAAGTATTCTGTTTTAATTCAGAAAAAGCTTGAGGATTAATTTCAGAAACCACATCAAGTTGTCCTCCTTTTAATGCGGCCAAAGCAGCGGCATTGTCCGGAATTATTTTATAACGAATTTCATCAGGTAAGGCAATTAGAGCTGGTTGCTCTTTGGCAAGTTTATCGCCCCACCAGTTTTCTTTTTTTTGTAGAATAATGGTTTGACCACTTTCCCATTCTACTAGTTTGTAAGGGCCGCAACCAATAATGCCTTTTGGATCTGAACTATGAAGAGGACTTTGAAACTGATTAGCAAATTTCAGTAATATTTCTTTACTAGTTTTGGTAATTGAATCATTCTTTAAATCAGGAATAGAAAAAGCTTCCAATAATGATTCTGGGTCATAAATATGTTGTGGATAGATCGAAATACTACTCATAGCAGCTTCCGATAAAAAGTACGTTTTGTTGGTCAGAACACTAAAGCGTTTCGGATTTTTTTCATCAATAACCACTTCGTCGATAAAGTCAAAAAAAGAGCGATAAGGAGCAGCAGCAACCTCGGGATTGAACATAGCTTTCAGACTAAAAACATAATCACTGGCCAGAACAGGTTTTCCATCATCCCATTTTGCGGCTTCTAATATTTCAAAATCATAAGCAATTCCTCCAGTAAGAGGGCCGGTATCAATCTTTCTATGAATTGGTGCTTTACGAGCCAAAGCGGGGCGTAAAGAGTAATCGCCTGAGTCGAATTCTTGCAAGCTCATAAAGATGCTTCCCATAACTTGCTCCGCGTATCCGTTTAGTGAAAGCAGAGGATTCAATTTGCCTGGATCATCGGCTAAGCGAACGTTGACAATGAATTTTTCAGCTGTTGCTTTGGGGGCTTTTCGGCAGCTAGAAAAGGGGAGTATTAAAAGAAGAAGAATGCTATAAAGGTATTTTTGCATAGGGCTTATGATTCTACAATTGAATTAAATAGAAGGAACGCTGCGATAGGCACAGGTCTTAAGTGGCGAGTTGGGAAGGGGCCAGTCACAGCAGTGCCAAAATCAACTTTTGATTGGCCGATAACTTGGCCGACCGGTTGCGGGCAGGTTTTGACTATTTCTCTCTCTCAAAATAAATAATATCGCACTGATTTAAATCTGCTTCTAACACAATCTGTTGCTCCTCTCCAACGCCATCATTAATCGCAATAGTAGCCGTATTCGGCGGGTTCCGTCCAAGGTTTTCCGCATAAAATAGCATATAGTTTTCTTCCAAGAAATCATCAACCGCAATTTTCATCTCGTGCCGTTTGCCAGAAAGTAAATACTTTTGTTCCAGCCATTTTCCGTTGTAATTCAAGGAAACAATATCTCCATCAATTTTTTTATGATCGAAAATATGGATGGTCAAACTGTCGCTTTGCACTTTGATGTGATGTCCTTGCTTGATCTCGCGGACGGTAACTTCTTCAGGCTTGGCTTTTGGCTGGTCAATGACAATTTCCTCTTTCAAGGGCGGACGGTAACGAATGAAACCTCGCTTTTCTTCCTGCCGTACTCGAGCCAGTCCTTCGCGGAAATCATAAGCAGAATCGAAAATTGGATCGATGACTACTTTGCCTTGAAGATTGATGTAGCCCCATTTTTTTCCTTTTTTCACTCTTGCTAAATTCTCTGAAAAGTCATAAGCCAAATCGAAAGTTGGAGGAATAACGAAGTTACCCGAAATATCTATATAGCCCCATTTATCAGTTACTCCCTTTTTAGCGACAGCTTTGCCATGTGAAAAATTGTGCAACATAGTGAAGGAGGGTTTTATAACAAAAGTACCACGGTTATCGATCATACCAAATAATTTATCAATCTCTACCCGTGCACGACCATCGTTAAAACTGGCTGCTGTTTCATATTTAATAGGGATTACAATTTTTCCTTTTCTATTGATATAGCCCCATTTTTCACCCATCATAACAGCACATAATCCTTCAGAAAAACCAAGAAGGTAATCATACTTTGGAGGGATAATGAATTCTCCCTTGGTGTTAATGATGCCCCAAAAACCATTGTATTTTACAGCGGCAATCCCATCGGAAAAAACATTGGCTTCTTCAAATTTTAACGGTATAACGAACTTTCCATCGTGACTGATAAACCCCCACTTTCCTTTTTGTTTTACACAGGCCAAACCTTCCTGGAAAGGACTGGTCACTTCGAATTTATTTGGGATTGTAAATTTTCCCGAGCGGTCGATGTAGCCACTCTTGGATTCCGCTGTTTTATAATTGACAAACCCCGCGGAAGCAATATTCTCAGAATAGGCATCTATGATGTTAAACTGAGGTTTGACAACCACTTCGCCACTTCGATCAATGAAGCCTCGCAACATTTTTTTCTTAACGATAGCATAGCCATCGCTAAAATCATTAGCCTTGTCAAAATGATTAGTGGTAAAGGCCCACTCGTATTGTTGAGCAGTTAATAGACTTGGAATACAGCAGCAAATAAGAAGAAATGTTCGGATCATAGTTATTGTTGTTTATAAAAAACAAAGATAAGAGATAAAGACTCTTATACAAAACTAGTGATTTTAGAGCGTAAGCATCTAGCTATCCGTATCACTACACATCCAAGGCTTCAGGATCATTCTGATGTGGCAACTAATTTATCTTCGGTGGAGTAAATTTTTTATATACTTATTCAAGTCGGAAAATAGAAAGAAAGCAAAATTTAAAACGTTGGGAAAACATTTTGACGCGTTTGGAAGGTAAGTAGCTTAAATCGGCTGACTACAGAAAACAAAGGACAGAGAATTAGTGTTAT
>CAZDTI010000619.1:0-4498 GCA_964508085.1 uncultured Saprospiraceae bacterium
GCCCAACACAACGAAGAGACCCTTGCACCCGCTTGGGCAAGAGCTTATGAACCTCCCTCCCTGTCAGGAAGTGAAAGTGTCGATATTCTTAAATATTTAATGTCGATAGACAAGCCTTCCATAGAAATTATACAATCCGTTGAAGGAGGTGTTCAATGGTTGAGATCAGTCGCAATAACTGGAGTCCGATTAAATAAAAAGCTTAACCCAGATGGAAGAACAGAAGCTACACTTTCCTCCGACCCAAATGCTCCACTTTTATGGGCAAGATTTTATGAACTAGAGACAAATCGTCCATTATACCTCGATAGAGATTCTAAGTACAGATATAACTTCGAAGAAATTGGTTATGAGCGAAGAAGCGGATACGCTTATCATGGTTTTTGGGCAAAAGAATTGTTAGATACAGATTATCCAATTTGGAAAAACAAATATGTACCGGAATCTAACTTAGATCCGGACTTTATTGTGGAAGCAGAAAATGGGCAGTTTTCTGGACACATTGATAGACACAGCTGTTGGCATAATGTCATGCTTACAGACGAACCACATTCTACTCACTCTGGTAGAGGTATGGTCGATACCAAAAATGAAATTGGCAGCTATATCGAAGTCAATTATACAGCCACATGGTCAGGACCTCATCGCATTACCGCTCGATACACTCACATTAAAGACGACCCTCGACCTGGCAAACTGACCGTCAATGGAAAGGAGGTGACTACCATGACTTTACCACAAAACAAAGTGCTTCCTGCATTGAATACAGATGCAGTTGAAGTTCATTTAGAAAAAGGACTAAACGTAATTCGATTAAGTGCTATCAACGATGGTGGACTTCCAAATATGGATTATGTAAAAGTAGCAGAAATCAGAACGGTTCATACTAGTCTGGTACCAAGGATTCAAATTCTAGAAGCAGAAGATGGGACTTACACAGGTAAAGAAGATCACCACAGTTGTTGGAATTTCATTGCACAAAACGAGGGACTCCACAGTGGGTTTACTGGAGAAGGATTCGTCGATACGCAAAATAAAGTAGGCAGTTATATTGAAGTAGAATGGAATGCGCCAAAAGCGGGAACTTATGAAATGGGGGTTAGATATGTTCATGGAAAATCAGATGTAAGACCTGCTGAAGTGAGCATCAATGGAATGGTGGTGAACAAATCAATGCCATTCACAAGCACTGGAATTTGGACAGCCTGGACGACGAACACGATCACGGTCTCTTTGAAAAAAGGAAAAAATACAATCCGACTTTCAGCTACAGGTGCGCAAGGTTTGACCAATACGGATCATTTCAATTTTACGTTTTTAGAATAATTATTTCGAAAGAAAGTTAAGGCTTTTGGTCGTTTTTTTTGGGTGGATGGGGAGATGGGTGGATAGGTAGATGGGTAGATGGGTTCTCCTTCTTTCGCAGTTCTTTACGTTAGTCGTTAGTGGGAAGCCCATCCACCCATCTACCTATCACCCATCTACCCAAAAAGGTATGACCTAGAACCAAAATTAATCCTTTTAAATCTATTTAGACTATGACATCAAAAGTATTATTTTTCATAACAATAATTTTACTTGGGTTTTCCTGCCAAGGAATTGCTCAAGAGAAATATCGAATTATCGTCTTAACAGACATAGAAAACGAACCAGATGATGCGATGTCCCTAGTTCGATTCCTGACTTATTCTAATCAGTGGGATATAGAAGGTCTCGTCGCCACCACCTCTGTTCACCAACAAAAGGAAATAGCAACTTGGAGAATATTTGAAATCTTAGATGCTTATAAAAAAGTCAGAGATAATTTGGAAACACATGAAAAAGGTTATCCAACGGACGAGTATTTACGCTCAGTAGTTCGAGAAGGAATACCAGACTATGGTATGAATGCAGTTGGGGAAGGAATGGATTCTAAAGGTTCTAATCTGATTATTGAAAGAGTGGATCAGGCGGATGATAGACCTGTTTGGGTATTGGTTTGGGGAGGTCCAAATTGTTTAGCGCAAGCACTTTGGAAAGTGAAAAATACACGCTCAGCCAAAGAGTTAGAAAAGTTTGTTTCAAAAATCCGAGTGTACACCATTTCCGATCAAGACGACAGTGGGCCATGGATGAGAAAGACTTTTCCAAATTTAAATTACATCGCAAGTCCGGGATTTCACAGATACGGAGGCTATCACAATGCAACCTGGAGTGGCATTAGTGGAGATAATTTTCATGCGAGATGCGATGGTGGAAATTTTCACCTCGTTGATAATCCCTGGTTAGATAAAAAAATTCGGTCGAAAGGCCCTTTAGGAAAAGAGTATCCGTATACAAAATATCTGATGGAAGGCGACTCTCCTAGTTTTATGTTTTTAATTGAAAATGGGTTGAATGATCCGGACCATCCTGATTGGGGCGGATGGGGCGGTCGCTATGAATATTACCAACCTAGAACGGAAAAGTGGTTTTTAGAACCGGAAACCAGACCGCTTTGGACTAATTGTAAAGATGAAGTCATGGGATACGATGGCCGATGGCATGATACGAATCATGCTACGATTTGGCGATGGAGAGAACATTATCAAAACGATTTTTGGGCAAGAATGGATTGGACCATCAAGCCATTTGAAGAAGTTAACCACCCGCCTGTTCCAAAACTTAAATCTCCAAAAAGGATAAAAGCAAAAGCTGGCGAAAAAGTATTGTTAAGTGCCTCCGCTACTGATCCGGATGGTGACAATGTTTCCTATAAATGGTTCCACTATGGAGAACCAGGTACTTTGGCCATCTCAAGAGCAAGGACTCATGTTGCACTTAAGATAGAGGATGATACAATGGCTGATGCCTGGTTCATTGCACCAACCAAAGCCCGAATGGGAACCATGCACATTATCCTTCAAGTAACGGATCATGGCACGCCAGCATTGACGCGATATGAGCGGGTTATTGTGGAGGTGAGTGAGTAGGTGGTATTAAGTAGTAAGTAGTAAGTATTAAGTATTAAGTCGTAGGTAGTAAGTGTTAAGTGGGTGATATTAAATCTTAAAAATTAAACGAATCATGGATAGTAAATCAAAAAAATTAAAATCAAGAAGAGGGTTTATTAAAGAATCTAGCGCTTTAGTAGCGGGGACAATGCTTGCTTCCTCTTCATTTGCCAGTGTAATGTCGAGTCAAAAAGATAAACGTAAAATGGCTTTGGTCGGAACGGGTATTCGAGGGATCACTTTTTGGGGGAAATTTCTAAATGAAAATTATGGAGACGTCATTGAGTTTGTCGGACTCTGTGATATTAATCCGGGTAGATTAAATTATGCCAAGGATTATATTGGCGTTAGTTGTCCGTTGTATACCAATTTTGATGAAATGTTGGAGAAGGTTGATATGGATATGTTGATTGTTACGACAGTAGATAATACCCACGATGAGTTTATCATCAAGGCATTGGACAAAGGCTTGGATGTGGTCTCTGAAAAACCTATGACAACAGATGAAGTCAAATGTCAAAACATTATCAATGCACAACGAAGGTCAAAAGGAAAACTCATCAATGCATTTAATTATCGTTATGGAAAATTATTTACCAAGCTAAAAGAGATCATTCGCTCGAACGAGATTGGGGACCTGATCTCCATTGATTTGAATTGGTACCTTAATACTTATCATGGAGCATCTTATTTTCGACGGTGGCATGGGCTTAGAGCAAAAGGCGGAACATTATTGTTACATAAATCTGCTCATCATTTTGATTTACTCAATTGGTTTATCGGTTCTGATCCCGTCGAAGTTCATGCTTATGGCGCTTTAGAAAGATATGGAAAAAACAATTCTTTCAGGGGAGACAAATGCAGAACCTGTGATTACAAAAATGATTGCCAATTCTATTGGGACATAACAGAGAACAAACGTTACATGGATCTTTACGTCGCTAATGAACACCACGACGGCTACATTAGAGACAATTGTCTATGGAGGGAGGAGGTCGATATTTTTGACAAAATGGTGGTGCAGGTTAAATACGCCAACAATGTACAAGTCAGTTATTCCTTATCAACCTACTCTCCTTTTGAAGGATTCCGATTAGCGTTTAATGGAAAGGATGGTCGCTTGGAAACGCACGAAGGTATTCCGTGGAGAAATAAAGATCAAGAAGATCAAGCCAAAATCCATGAGAAGGAAATGGATCAATCCTCCCACTCCAAAACGGAATTTAAATACCATGAAATTGTTTCTCAAAGAAATTTTGATGACTATAAAAGAATCGAGTTTCCATTTGTTCGCAAAGGACATTGGGGAGGCGATAAAATCATGTTCGATGAAATTTTCAGAGGAGAAATCACCAAGCCTGGGTTGAATCATGCCTCCGATGTCAGAGATGGTTCGATGGCTGTTTTGGTTGGTATCGCTGCAAGAAAAAGTATTGATGAACAAAAGCCAATTAAAATTGCAGACTTAACGGACCTTGTTCCAAGAGTGAATAAGTGGGGGTGATTTTTTTGCGATACTTGGAAAA
>CAZDTI010000620.1:0-4473 GCA_964508085.1 uncultured Saprospiraceae bacterium
TGTCGATTAGATATGAATAGGCTTTTCTTGTATCCGAAGGGTCAAAATAATAAGGCCCAGTATATGGACACAATTGCGGCTGCACTATATACTTGACACCAAATTTTTGCTTTAACATGTAAATATAGACAGCAGTGATTTTACCTTGCTCTTCGAAGAGTATTACGTCCCATTCCCTATCGCATACTGCATCTAAATATAAATCTCGAAAAAATAAGGGTACATAGTTTTCCTTGGTGAATGCTATATATTTTTCTTTTGCTATTGACAATTGTAAAGACTCATTTCAAATGGTAAAATAGAGAATTATTTGCAAGTCGTTACATACTGCAATGGAATGAAAATAGTTGATTCTAAGGAATAAACTTTAGCGACCGTACTTTTTTAATTAAACCTAATCTTTTATTGTCTTTTGCAAGTAGTTTTCCAAAGCCATAGACATTGATGGAGTCTCTGGGGTAGGTGCAACTATATTAGGGTAGAGTCCTTTTTGTTCAACAGCTTTCAAAGTGGATTTTCCAAATACTGCAAATCGCGTATCATTTTGCATAAATGTTGGAAAGTTTTCATACAATGATTCAATTCCAAGAGGGCTAAAAAATATCAGAACATCGTAAGTAACATCACTCAAGTCTGATAAGTCACTCGCCACTGTCCTGTACATCATGACATCCGTGTAATCAATCTCATTCTTCTCCAAATAAGCCACTACGTTTTTCGCTCCTAAATTCGAGCATGGTAGAAGGAATTTTTCTTTTTCCTTGTGCTTCATGAAATAATTGTTGAGATCTTCTACTTTTCTCTTTCCAACAAAAACTTTACGTTTTCTATAAACAATAAATTTCTGAAGATAGTTGGCTATGGTCTCAGTAAGGCAAAAATACTTCGTGTCTTGAGGCATTTTTATCCTCATTTCTTCGCACATTCTAAAGAAATGCTCAATAGCATTTTTACTTGTGAAAATAATACTCGAAAAGCCATCAGGTCTCAATCGATTCTTGCGAAATTCCTTTTCAGTAACTGGCTCAACATGTATAAATTGTCTCCAATCAATGGTAAGTCCCCACTTTTTTTCCAAGTCGTAGTAAGGTGATCTTTCGGGTTTAGGTTGCGAAACAAGAATTGTCTTGACCTCCTTATACCCTTCTTTGTAATTGTCTTTATTTGCTAAAGCCGTACCTCTAGTAGATGCCATAAAAAAAGTTTAGTTTAAAAACTTATGCTTTTATCAAGCGATTTCAAAATTTCCTACTATCTTTATTAATAATAGAATAGGAAGAATTTCGAACGTGCAAAGGTACAACAAAAAATGAAATAAATTGCCTTGAATATAGCTACTTGCAATCAGAAAGCCCCTAAATGTTCTTAAGAGGGCCAAAATTCCAATAATTATTAATCCTATATAAATCAAAGGAACCGTTGTTTTCTCGGGCCCAAACGCTATTATTAAATTAAAAGGAATCAAAATTATCCCAAGAAAAATATTAAATGTTTGGATGGTAAAACCGTACAATTGACTGTCTTTTTTGAAGGGAAACACCTTACCTATTAGCATTAAAAATATATGTCTTCCAAAATAAATCCCTAAAATTCCCAAAAATATCCATAGAAAAGACATCCAACCTCTTGCATTATAAAAGTTGAAAGCGATCAAATAAACAAATATTCCAGCATTTATAAAGAAGGAAACATACAATAACAAGTGGTATCCACTTATCCCTTTTTTCTCTTCTCGATGGATTAATTTAAGTACATTTTCATTCGTTATCGCATTAGCTATTTTTTTAATTGCTCCTTTTTGAGTGTTGATAACAATCGCAAGTAATAGTGCAGATAATAAATTCAGAAAAAACAAAAATGCATTTGACTCAGAAGAGTCAATATCTGTCAAACGTTTACTTTGGGTTTTGAATGCATCCGCTTCTGTCTTCAATTTGCTTTTTCTAATTGGAATATGAGAGACATCGAATGGGTTCTGTTCTAGCTCGACAATTTCCTCATCTACTAATCCCTCTTCTCCTACCGAAGGTACGAGATCAGACTCTTGTTCTTCGATTAAAGTATCTCTTTTGGTAGGTGTGATTGACTCAATGGCATCATCTGACCTTTGGACATCAAATACATTAATAGTTGAACTTTCACTCTTGCCTTCAGAGTTGTATACAGAGTCTAGTCTTGATTGGATTTCAAATGGATTGGCATTCACCTGAGAAAATCCTGTAGTGACTACCAAACAAAACAATAAGGGCATTAAAAATGAACGCATTGTGCAAAAGTATAAAAACCAAAATACTTTTGATTATGTTCCAATTTATTATTCTAGTTAAAGATCGTAGATTTGCAATTCATAAATAAAATTTAAACCATGGCATTAACAGAATCAAATATGATGAGCTTGGGGACTACAGCTCCAAACTTTGATTTACCGAATACACTTTCTGGAGAGAACCTTTCATTAACTAATGCAAAAGGAGAAAAAGGAACTGTGATCATATTTTCGTGTAATCATTGTCCTTTCGTTATTCATGTGAATGATGAATTAATAGCCGTTGCTAAAGATTATGCATCAAAAGGGATAAATTTTGTAGTTATCAGTTCAAATGATATCGAAAACTATCCACAAGACAGTCCTGATAAAATGAAGGAATTGGGGGAGCGTCTTGGATATCCATTTCCTTATCTATATGACGAGTCTCAAGATGTAGCAAAAGCATATGATGCAGCATGTACACCTGATATTTACCTTTTTGATTCTGACTTAAGTCTTTTCTACAGAGGTAGATTAGATGGTTCGAGACCAGGTAATGACATACCTCTATCGGGCAATGATCTTAGAGGAGCTATTGATGATTTATTGGATCAAAAAGATCCTCCTTCTAAGCAATACCCAAGTGCTGGTTGCAATATCAAGTGGAAATAATATGGCAAAACCAAAAAAGAGTCCTAAAGAAATAGTAAATAGAAAAGCCAAATTCGAGTATCAACTTATGGATAGCTTCGAAGCGGGTCTTGTCCTTAAAGGGACTGAAGTGAAGGCGATTAAGCTAGGGAATGCCAATCTGAATGATGCATATTGTCTATTCGAAAAAGGTAACCTTACACTTAAAAGCATGTATATCGCCGAATACGAATATGGGACGATCCACAATCATGAAACAAGAAGAGATAGAAGACTACTGCTCCGTAAAACGGAATTGAAAAAAATGGAGCGTAGGGTTACAGAAAAAGGAATGACGCTCGTTCCCTATCGATTATACTTCTCGGAAAGGGGGTTTATAAAGCTCGAGATCTTTCTAGCTATGGGTAAAAAATCTTTTGATAAGAGAGAAACAATCAAAGAAAGACAGAACAAAAGAGACTTGGATAGGATTAAAAAGGAATATAATTGAGGTTTCTAGGTATGAAGGTGTGAGGTTCTAGGTGTGAGGTTTGGAATAGTAAGTTGTTATAAATAGTTTGGTGTGTTGGACTTAGGAGAATACTTAGGATTGTTTTAAAATTATTGATCAAATAGAAATTAAGATATAAATGGATAAAATACAACAGGGTCATATAGAGACGGTTATTGAAAACAAGATTGCGACAATTGAGTTTTTTCACCCTTCTCACAATTCTTTGCCTGGCAAGCTACTTTCCGAATTGGAGCAAGCAATATATGCCGCTGATAATAATGATGATGTAATCCTAATCGTGCTAAAATCTGCCGGTGAACGTACTTTTTGTGCAGGCGCTAGCTTCGATGAATTGGCTTCAATAAATGATGAAGCGGTAGGTAAAAAATTCTTTATAGGTTTTGCCAACGTGATCAACGCGATTCGTAAAGTCTCAAAGATCGTTGTAGGTAGAGTGCAAGGAAAGGCTGTCGGCGGAGGAGTAGGGCTAGCGGCGGCTTGTGATTATTGTATGGCTACCAAATTTGCTTCTATAAAGTTGAGTGAATTGGCTGTCGGGATTGGACCTTTTGTAATTGGACCTGCTGTGGAAAGAAAAATCGGCATCTCTGCATATAGCCATATGTCGCTCAACGCAACTGAATGGAGGACTGCAGACTGGGCTAGAGAAAAGGGATTATATACTGAGGTATTCGCATCTGCTGAGCAACTAGATGAATATATTATCCACTTGACTGACAAACTGGTCACTATGAATCCTGAAGCTATGAGTCTACTCAAAAGGGTATTCTGGGAAGGAACAGAGCACTGGGATGATCTCTTAGAGGAGAGAGCTGAAATGAGTGGACGTTTGGTTTTATCTGATTTTAGTAAGAATGCGATTGGGGCGTTTTTGACATAAAATTACCATTCGTGTGCAGCGATAGGATAAGAAAGTTATTCGTGTGTAGAACAAATTGCACAAAATATGCAATTTACTCTTAAGACAGCATAAAGCCTTTATTGATAATTTACAATTTAATTTTTATTTTTAATGATTTGTATTTCAATTTATGATTGGCTTATCAGCCGGATTTTCCTT
>CAZDTI010000621.1:0-4460 GCA_964508085.1 uncultured Saprospiraceae bacterium
TTTACCCAATACTAAATGAATAATTTTCATAGACTAATTTTATTTTTTGTATAAATTTTAGGACTCAGTAAATAATAACTTTCCGATTTATAGTTGTTGATTTTGCACTGCTCTTCGTTAAAAAAATATCACGTAGCTATGGCTATGCTCAATTTGTTTGCCCCGTCTGGCCGCCGGACAGGCTCAATCAGTGCAAAATCACCTGACTCTAAATCAGAATTTTATTATTCTCTGACTCCTTAGATGAATATTGTCTTTGGTTATATCGCCAACAATAAAAAGCGAATGTAAGAACAGTGATGAACTGAGTAATAATTAATCCTGCAAGCAAGCCTTCCATTCCCCATTGTGCTAAGAAAAAATGAGCAGATAGGAAACTAAATATTGTGGTAATAATGTAAGCAACGAATAGGGGGTAGGTTAATTCAATGCTTCGTAGTGCGAATTGTAAAGGAAGCGATAAATAAACCAAAATATAGAGCCCACAATAAGCAACAATAATGTAACTATAATCCAGATATTCTGACCCGTAGATGAGTTCGATTATCCATGGGGAGAAGCTGGCTACAATTACTAACAAGATTAAAAAAAATGCACCTATTTTGATGGTCATACTTTTTAAATATTGCGACATAGTAAACCAGCCATTATTTTGAAGTTGATTGGCTGCTTCGATGGGTACAATGTTTTCCATGGATAAAAATAAGATATGGAAGAAGCCCATTATGTTTTGTGCCATTCGTAAAGCACCCACTGCAATGGGACCAAGAACGGCTGCACCTATGATGATGAAGTAATTTCCTGAAAACCATGATAGTACTGCGGTGCCTACTAACCATTTGGAATAATGAAATTGCTTTTTCCAACTTTCAAGAAAATCGCTATGAATACTCATCCGTAATTTTAAACCAAAACCAATTAAAGTCACTCCAGCAATATTTACTGCTAAAATACTGAGTAACACGAGGTTTAGACTCAGTTGTCCCTGGTACCAAAAAAAGGAAATTAGGATAAGTTGTCCTAGATAAAGAATAGCGTCCATACTAAAAACAAGGAAGAGACGATCTTGTATGAAACATCGTTTCCGGAAATAATCATGGAATAATTGGAAGAATAAAATACCCGACAAAAGAGGTCCAAATTCCGAATGAGGAATGGATAACTTTAAAAGACCAATTCCCCACCAAACAAGAATGCCGACTAAAAAAAGTAGAGTAGAAAGGCCTGCTTGCAGCCATAATATATTTTGTAGATATTGCTCTTTTGCTGACAGTTCCATTTTAGGAGCAAGGGAAAGCATTGGCTTTGAAATGAGTGCTTGGTTAATACCTAAAGCAAATAGAATGACCATCCACAATAAGGCAAACACACCGTAGTGTTCCAGGCCAATAGAACGAACAAGTAATACACCCAGCAAGAAGTTACTTCCACTGACCATAAGTTGATCAGCCAAAATCAATCCTTTCTTCCATGGGAGGTTTTTAAGTCTTTGCATTGGGGCTATTTAATTTAATGAGTTTTTTACTGCTTAAAGTCAATCAAGAATTTATTCTTCTTTCAACTTATTTTTTGTCTTAAAATTCTTCTAAAACAGCTTCAGCTATAGCACCACCTCCTTTGTTTTTATCAGAATAAGAGCGGTAGTAAGTTTGCTTCTTTGTCTTTACTCCGTTTAAAACGGTATAAACATTTGGGACTTTAAACTCTTCTAGCAAAGGCTCTATCATTTTTACTTTTCTAATTTTAGAACGTCCGGAGCGAATGATAAAGAGCGTTAAATCACTTTTATGCATTAAAGGAATGGCATCTATAACCATATTGAGCGGAGGAGTGTCAATTAGAATGTAATCGTAGAAAGCTTTGAGTTGAGAAATAAACTCAATAGAAGAAGGCGAAAAAATAATCGCGGAAAAAACGTCTTCTAATTCTCCAGCAGAGATTACATCTAGGTTTTTTATTGGTGTTCCTTGAATGGCGTCCTTAGGTTTTAAGTCCCCTTTTAAGATGGCACTTAGTCCGCCGTCATTATTGGGGAGCTTTAAAGATTCATGGATGGATGGCTTTCGGACATCCATGTCTATTATCAATACTTTCTTGCCAACAGAGGCGAAAGCTTTTCCCAGATTGACGGTAGTGAACGTTTTTCCTTCATTCGGAAGTAGAGAGGTCATGGTAATAATACTGGCCTCATTACTGTCTAGATCTTTTTGTTTAACTATTTCTAAATTGGTGTATAAATTTGCTAAAGAATTAATTGTATTCTTGCTTCCTTTTTTACATTTACCAATGGTTCCGATAATAGGAATAGAAACGACTTCTGTTAGATCTTCTTTTGTTTTTACCGTTGAAAATAAAAAGTGACCAATGAAGGATAGAAGAATTCCAATCAACAATGCAAAGAAAATAGCAACACCATAAATCAATCCCTTATTGGGCCAAATAGGAGCCTTTGCTAATCTTGCCGGATCGATGATTTGATGTCCTACCAATGATGCTGATTTTGAAATGGCCAACTCCATTCGCTTTTCCATCATGAGATTGTAAAGACTTTCGTTTAGACTAACTTCTCGTTCTAGTACCACGATTTGTCGTTCTTTATTCGGTAATGTTTTAATGCTCTCATTTATGGAAGCTATGTTTTCTTCCAAGGATGTTCTTCTTTGAGTCAAGTTGCTCAAAGTGGTTTTTACACTTTCGTGGATAAACGTGCGGAGGTTGTTAATTTTTGAATTGACCGTTAAGATTTCTTCACTTTCTGGGGTGTATTTCATTTCCAGATCCAACTTCTCCAATTCGTAACCTTGTACTTGAAGATATGCATCCCGAAAAACAGCATCTCTTAAAGACTCAAAATTTGGTGCAAATTCTTGGAAGTTATTTCCAGAAGCTAGAAAGTCAAATAGCTTAATCAATTCTTCTTCCTGTAATTTATAATTAACTCTTTGCAAATCTAATTGCATGATTTCTTTTAGGGTGGCATCGGTTTCTTGCTTTGAATTGATGATGCCATTTTCTGCCTTAAATCCCGCCAATCTACTTTCAGCAGATTTTAATTTAGTACGAATTCCAGAGAGCTGCTCATCTATAAAGACTAATGTGGTTTCAGACTCCGAAGTTATTTTTTTCTGACAAGATTCAATGTAAGTTTTCATTAAAGCATTTACAAACAGTTCGGCCTTTTCAGGTACTTCATGCTGGTAGTATATTTTAATGACTTGAATTTCCTTATCAATAGGCTTTATGAAAAGGTTAGAAGCATTGACCGTTTCTTGTAAAGCTCGAGTACTATTTAATTGAAACTGAAAAATGTCGCCTTCTTTTAATCCATTTGGGTTTGCTGTAATAAAGTCGGTGTTTTCACTTGCGGTGATCGCTAGTTGGTCTTTCACAAATAAACGCCCGATAGACAAAGTATCCTTGGCATTGATGAACTCCTCATTCTTGCTAAATAGAAATTGCTGTTGACCTAAAAATTTTAGATAATATTTTTGGTCATAAGCTTTTTCAAAAGAACGACTATAATCAATGACAAAAGGACAATTATTATACAACTCTGTTGTCTTAAGTTTCCCAACTCGGAAATAGGTGATTTCAAAAGGTAAGGATGCTAAGGTATTTTCAATTAGAATTTTTGATTTAAAAGATTCTACTTCCGTTAAGAAATTGTAAGTACTTTTTCCGCGACTCTGTTCATTAAAAAGAATAGCTGCGTTTACTCCGTGATCTCTAGTATCAATCCGGATAGCTCCATCTGCTTGATAAATTGAGTTGGTGTAGATGACCATTCTTCGTGTCCCCATAAAAGCAATGACCACAAGAAGTATGGTGATAGGCATTCCTTTTAAAATGGGAAGGACAATGATTTTAAATTCTTTTCTAATATTCATATTAAATACTTAGTAGCTTTCTTTACTTAAAATTTATTTCGAAAAAACCGAAAAAATTACTGCAACTCCTGTTAGGATACCTGCTACGATACTTGCTTTTTGTAAGTTTTTACTAGAATCCTTCATTTTTGTGGGTACCACATAAACAATGTCGTCCGGTTGAAGAACAATGTTCTTCTTTTCAATGCCTGCTAATTCCCGGAGGTTGACTTGAAGCTTTACTGCTTGGTTGTTTACTTTTCGGATCACTTCAATTTGGTCGTTTTTAGCATAGGAACTCAAGCCATTTGACAAACCGATTAATTCTATAAGGGTCATTTGTTCATTGTCTATCATATATTTTCCAGGTTTGTTTACTTCCCCTAAGATGGTTACAAAATGATTAAGGACTTTGACATTTATTATCGGATCTTTTAAAATTTTTCCATATTCTTTTTGCAAATAATAGTTTGCTTCATTGATTGATAAACCAGCTAATTTTACTCGACCTAATTTTGGAAGATTTGCCTCACCTTGTTTATTTATGACCAACCATTTTCCAGTTGCAACATTTGAGTTGAAGCTTCCATTGAC
>CAZDTI010000622.1:0-4458 GCA_964508085.1 uncultured Saprospiraceae bacterium
CATCTGTATCGTCACAATCTACATCTGAATTGTAACCATCATTATCTTCATCGATCTGCTGCGCTGTCCCATCACAATCTTCGTCCACATCATTATTCGGAATCTCCGTCGCTCCTGGATTCGCAGCCGCATTGTTATCATCACAATCTACTGCTGAATTGTAACCGTCATTGTCTTCATCTATTTGCTGCGCAGTTCCATCGCAATCTTCGTCCACATCATTATTCACTATTTCTGTAGCAGCTGGATTCACCAACGCATCTGTATCATCACAATCTACATCTGAGAAGTAACCATCCATGTCCAAATCCTCCAAAGGAGACTGGAATGTCAAAGAAATATCATTTCCATCACCTGCGGTGTAACTAATCGTTAAAGAAGCTCCGTTGTAATCAACGGCCTCCCCTTCTGCTAATCCAACAAAATGACCGGTGGTGGTTTGAGCAGAATCCAAACGAACTAAAAGAAAAACATCGCCAGCTTGAGGGTTGTAGGATCCATTCAACTCCAATACGCAGTTATCTAGATTTAAATCACCCTCCTCAACGTTCAACTGACTGTGCCCTGTTTCTGGAGCAGTTCCCTCCAGTGAAAATGCAAGTGTACTGTTACTACAATCCGTATCGTCATCCGTACTAAGTATTCCCAAAGGAGCGCCCACCGTAATCTGACTGTTATCTTCAACGAAAAAGTCCTGTATCTTCACCAAGCCTTCTGCCTCAAAAGTTCCATAATTAAACAACTCATGATCATCCCCGTCGAAAGCTTCTTCTCCGGTATCAAAAACCTTAATGATTCCATGATTAGAAATCACGACATTAGACTGCAGCCAAATGCCCTGCTCCGCAACATCAGAAATAATAATCACACCAGTAGCAGTATTGTTAATAACTCCACCTCCACTGACTACAGATCGACTTTTAATTCCGGCAGCTCCTGTGTTCGTAATGGTAATCGTTCCTTCATTTAGTAAATCGTCGCTTATTTCAATACCATTCGTAGAGGGATTAGAAATAGACAACAAACCTCCTTCTGCCACATGTGCTTCTGAATATTTATTAATATCCAAACCATCACCAGCGGCAAAAGCCATGGTAATATCTAAAGTTCCATAAACCGTTAGCCTTGCAATCGTATCAGCATTGATACCCGTCAATCGAAATCCATCACTGCCACTGGCAGCCCCTTTGGTTGTGTGCAAGTAAGCACCGGCTGCGACAATAAGATGTGCATTGTTCAAGACTGAGATGGACTCCACCGTATAACTGGGATTATCGTAAATAACAGTAACATCGGTTTGAATAAGGACATCAGCATCTAACTCAGGTAAAAGGTCATTACTCCAGTTGAGGGGGTTCATCCAGAGGTTGTCACCGCCGCCGCCATCCCAGATGCGGTCTTCAGAGAGGGAGGCGCAGTTTGAATCCGGCTCCGAGCTATTGGCTGCTACAGCAAATGGCAGCAATATGGATAGTAAAAAAATGTTAAGTGTTATACGAACGCGATTCATATCGTAAATATTAGTAAGCTCAAAAAAAACCGTAGTACGACTTGGGTTCACCTCGCAGAGGTCAGGCCAAGTCGTGCTTTCTTAAAATAAAAAGCGGAAAAACTATCGTCAGGTTAAAAACTATACTGTTCAAATGGCAAGAATCAGGCTCAAGTCGACCATCTTCAGCCTGCGCGCACCATTGATCACCCCAAGGGGAGTCGTAATCGGCAGTTTTGAAGCTAGACGTCGTAGCTAATCCTTACAGTTGAATATTTAGAAGAGAAAATTAGGTTTTGGAACTGCAAAGAAAAGGAATAATTTTTAGGTTTACTAGCTAAAACATGGACAATACCTATTCTTTTCATATTTTACCTTTTTTAGGAAATTTAAACAATTGATTAAACAACACCCTTCATACCTTCATTTCATCAGGATCAGTATTTTTTTGGTCTTACTAGGTTTGTCGTTAGACAATGTATTTTCCTATGCATTTGTAGATACTGCTCATACTGATTTTGAGCTGTTTGACCCTTTTGATATAGAAGGGGAATCTGAAAACGAAAAGGAAGATAAAGAAGACGAAAAAATCGATATAAATCTTTTTGATGCAGATTCGGAGTTTTACCAAGCTTTAATAAATAAGCTTCTTTCATTAAGGCTCGCGTCTATTCCTCATCCCGACATTAACACTCCTCCTCCTAAGCAAGCTTAATATCAATTCTATTAAGAGTGTTCAATAAAGTGTGTCAGCGGGTAGATTTCCCTTTAGGGATTTAAGGGCTGCGCTAGGAAATGACACAGAGGTAGAACAGTCCCATTCTATTTAGATGCATATTACCCAATAAAACGTAGGGTGATGTATTTCTTATTTTTTGTTTTTACACAAAAAAATAAGAAATGCATAAACCCTTTGCTGCACTATATAGATTTCAAAGAAAAATCTTTTAAGAACAGAATAATTATAAAAGGGGTAAAGTAGAAATTTGAAAGAAAGACGCTTTTGAATGGACACTTTACCACTAAACAAACGTTTATGAAAAAAATATTAGATTTAGACTTCTCCAATTTAAAAGGAGATTTTTTCGGTGGTTTGACAGCAGGGATTGTAGCACTTCCATTAGCCTTAGCCTTTGGAGAAAGTACAGAACTTGGTGCTCAAGCTGGATTATACGGAGCCATTTTTATTGCTTTTTTTGCGGCTCTTTTTGGTGGAACCGATACACAGATTTCTGGCCCTACCGCGCCGATGACTGCAGTGAGTATGGTCATTATTGCAGGAATTGTAGCGGCCTTTGATGGAGATGTTAGCCAAGCGCTACCAGCGATACTTACCATTTTCTTATTAGCAGGTATCATGCAAATTGCTATGGGTTTTATGGGATTAGGAATGTATATTAAGTACATCCCATACCCCGTGGTTTCAGGTTTTATGACTGCAATTGGGGTCATCATATTGGTTACACAAATCCCTCCATGCCTGGGGTATTACCCAAAAGAAGATGTGACTTATACGGAGCAATTTAAAGCAGAAGCAGAAGAAGTAATTCTGGAAAACATATTAAAGAAAGAAGCCGGAGAAGGAATTCTTGTATTGGAAGATTTCAAAGAAACGATTGCCCGTGCGGAGAAAATTACAGATAATGACATCTTAGAGCAATCAAAAGTATTAGCCGGTACCGAGTCGTCGGGTGTACTTGGAACTTTTAAAATTTTTACTCGTGCCCTGAAAAACATCAATATGCTGGAGCTTTTACTGGCTTTAGCTACCATCTTCATTATCTACGGATTTAAAAGAATCACTACCGCAATCCCCAGCACACTGGTCGCCCTGCTAGTCGTATCCGGCGTTGCCTATGGATTTGGTTTAGGGTATCGACCTATTCAAGAAATCCCGAGTGGTTTACCTGTTCCTAATCTGGGTATCTTTACTGATTTTAACTTTGGCGCTATCTCTCCCTATATTTTTACAGCGCTTACCTTAGCCCTCCTTGGTTGTATTGACTCTTTGCTTACTTCTGTAGTTGCCGATAATATGACAAAGACCCGGCATAAGCCAAACAAAGAATTAGTTGGACAAGGTATTGGAAACTCTATTGCTGCCGTTTTTGGTGGTCTTCCTGGTGCGGGTGCTACTATTCGTACGGTGGTCAATATTAATGCCGGTGGAAAGACGCGTATTTCTGGAATGGTTGCTGGAGTTTTACTATTTATAATTCTGATGGGGCTAGGGCCTATTGCTTCGAAAATCCCTGCTGCTGTTTTAGCCGGTATCCTTGTTACGGTCGGAATTGGGGTAATGGATTACAAAGGATTAAGAGCAATCCCATATATGCCTAAGCCGGAAGTGGCCATTATGCTAATTGTATTGGTACTTTCTTCTGTGTGGAACTTAGTTTATGCAGTTGGTATCGGATTGGTCATTGCCTCTCTGATGTTCATGAAAAAGATTGGTGATTTGACGGCCAAGGGCTCTGATGTAAAACCTTTGTTAGAAGAAAAATCGTGGGCAGATGAAGGTGACTTCCCGGTAAATTTAAAGGAGGAAGTTTTCATCAAACATATTAAAGGGCCTTTATTCTTCGGATCTACCAGTGACTTTCAACAATTAATCCGGCAAATTCCTTCCACGGCTTCTCATGCCATTATAAGAATGGGAAGAGTACCTTATATGGATCAATCCGGCCTCTATGCGATAGAAGACATTCTCGTAGAACTCGCAACAGATGATATTCAAGTACTAATGGTCGCTGTCCAGGAACAACCTAGATATATGATGGAAAAGATTGACATCATTCCAGACTTAGTACCAGAAGAAAATATCTTCGATGACTTTGATACTTGCTTAAAATGGATCAAAGATAATGTAGAAGATACTGTTCCTCCGCAAGGTTAGGACTTAGTAAATAATAACTTAGGGTAGATGAACTGTGTTCAAAACCAAGAAAAACGAATAAACATTGAAAATA
>CAZDTI010000623.1:0-4440 GCA_964508085.1 uncultured Saprospiraceae bacterium
AGAAATACTTTTTATACAAAAAAGTTTGGAGAAAGAAATAGCGGTACACAAAGTGGAGAAACAATATATCATCACCTTGCTTTTTAAGCTCTTAATGTCAAAGTTGTATCGCAAAAGTATTGCCGGGCAACATCAGGTGATTGCCAATGACAATAGAACTTTGACTTACTTTAATGCTTTCCAAAAAGAGATTACGCAGACAATTGACGGCACCAAGAAAATTCAAGAGTATGCAAAGAAGCTAAATATTACGACGGTACACCTCAACCGAATTTGTCAATCCTTAGTGCAAAAGTCAGCCTTGCAAATTGTACATGAAAAGGTGACAACACAAGCGAAGAAACACCTGTTATATACGAATAAAACGATATCGGAAATTGCCTATTCCTTAAATTTTAAAGACCCCTCTCACTTCAGTAAGTTTTTTAAGAAAATGGTTGGAGTAGGTCCTCGGAGTTTTAGGAAGAGTCAGGATGGGTATTCTGAAAATTAAAAGAAAAGTAAATGGCTTATCAAAAATCCAACAAAATTCCCAAGCTAAAAGCTAACCAATTGGATGGCTACTTGTTTGGTACCTGGAAACCAACCGTTTCACAATTATATGATCGTTTTCATATCGTCCGAATAGAAGAATATAAGAACCACATGGTTCTCCCAATTTTACCACATCGCAGGACAAACTATTTTTTCTTCTTTCTAACAAAAGGTTCAGCTCGACGAAGTAAGAATCTAAACGAGTATGAAATTGAACCTAATCTTTTTTATTGTTTGCCTGCCAATCAGATCACTTCAATGGATTTTATGTCTGAAGATGCAGAAGGGTTTTATTGTCATTTTATACCTGAGATTTTTAACCAACCTCAATTGAGGGTTGATATCGAAAGAGATTTTCCATTCTTTGATATTACAGCGGAACCTATTGTCGAAGTGGAAGATGCCAATCGTGTTCTTCAAATGTTGGAGTTGCTTTACACAGAGTACAAAAGGAATGAAATGAAACGTGCAAATATTGTTGCTTTTCATTTGACAGCTCTCTTGAATGAAGTGAATTTTTACTACACCATTCCAAAGAAAAGCTCCTCTAGTGCTTCTTCGCAAATTACGCAACAATACAAATCACTTATTTCAGAGGGTGTCGAACATACAAAAAGAGTGGTAGATGCTGCTAAAATTTTAGGGGTAACACCCAATCACCTGAACAAATGTGTGAAAGAAACCACCGGCAAATCTGCACATGAATTATTAGTCGATATGCGTGTTTTGCAGGCGAAAGTTTTGTTAAAGCAAACAGATTTTCCAATCAAAGAAATTGCATACAAAGTTGGCGGTTTTGAGTCAAGCGATTTTGCAAAGTTTTTTAAAAAACGAACGGATATGACCCCCTCTGAATATAGAGAAAGCATTTTGAAATAATCTTGTCGTATTACATAGACCTATCTGATTACAAGACAATTTCTAATCTATAATTCCTCCCAAAAAAATCAATTTGATTGATTTTACCTACTGGTTTTTTAATTTTACCTCTTTTTACCACTGTCTTTCCCTTTAGATTTGCAGTAGAATAATATTTCATTTATTTGTTGATTGTAATATTTTGTTCATCCAAACAATATATTTTCAGTTAATAATTTCGAATCAACCTTGAAGTACGAATTCTATTTATGAAAAGTTTGCTGATTAAAGGCAACAATTTTACTGTAGACCATTTAAACTGTTATACGATGAAAAGTAATTTTACCTTCCTGGTGAAGCTTCTAAAAGCTTGCCTAATACCAACCCTCGTACTTATTTTTAGCCATTCCTTACTTGCCCAAAGATCAATCTCTGGAACTTTAACGGACTCCGGAAACGGAGAAGCACTCATTGGAGCAAATGCCCTTGTAGAGGGAACCACCATTGGAACGACTACTGATGTCAATGGAAATTTTAAGCTCACACTTCCCGCGGATGCTACCTTTTTAGTTTTTAGCTATACGGGGTACACTGATCAGAAAGTAGAAATTGGAACTCAAGATGTATTTAACATTGCTTTGAAAGAGCAATCGTTTGGATTAGAAGCAATCACCGTTACTGCTCGGAAAACAATTGAAAATGTACAAGAAGTTCCAATCGCAGTCGCTGCCTTTTCAGCTCAGATGCTCGAAAATCGGGGTGTGGGCAATGTAGGTCAATTGGCCGACTATATACCAAATGTAGAGATTGATGTAAATACTGCATTTGGTGGAAGTCAATCTGTTTTATCTCCTTTTATCAGAGGCATAGGACAAAATGATTTTGCAATTACTTTTGAACCGGCAGTAGGACTTTATGTAGATGGCGTTTACTACGGAAGAGGTGTAGGATCTGTAGTTGATATGTTAGATGTGGATCGAATAGAAGTGTTGAAAGGCCCTCAGGGAACACTATTTGGCAGAAATACAATTGGTGGTGCAATCAATGTTACCACCACTAGACCGGAGAATGAATTTGGCGGAAAGGCCCAAGTTACAACTGGTAGTTATAATCGGGTCGACGCAAGGTTGTCTGTTGATTTACCAATTATAAAGAATAAATTATTGTCAACATTTTCTATGGCTACAAACCAAAGAGATGGATATGTTGAAAGAATCCCTTATCTAAAAACGGGTGATGAAGCTATTAATCAAATTGATCTGCCCATTCATAACATTCTTGCGGATGGGACTTATTCAAGTGTAGGAAATAATAATGATCAAGGGAATTACAATAATCAAACCGTCAGAGGCAAGCTTTTTTTTGACGCTGCTGAAAATTTCAAGATTACTTTAGTCAGTGATTATGTAAGAGTTAGGGAAAATGAAAGTCCAGCGTCTCTTTTAAATATTGACCTTTCTGATCCTTCAAATCTTGCAAACAGCTATAATTTGGGAACAGTAGTCAATGCAGATAATGAAGATGCAATTCTGAGCACTATTCCGCCGCCGCCAGGACTTCCTGCCGAGCTAGAACCTGTTTTCTATAAGTTATTATATAACTATTCTGACATAAATGGTTTTGATAACCCTTATCCTTTGTTCGGCAGAACACCATACGATAACCGCTTCCTGACAGATGATCCATTTACGAATTATTCCACAGAGGAGGCTGGTTCCAAAATTGATGTTTGGGGTGGTGCTTTGACTTTGGATTGGGACATCACGGATAATGTGAAATTAAAGTCTATTACTTCTTTAAGAAGACTACGTTCAGATTTTGCACAAGACGGAGATTACTCGCCTTTGGATTGGTCAAAATTAAAAATTACCATGCCTCAAGATCAATTTACCCAAGAACTCCAATTTACAGGTAAAAGTAATAAGTTGAAATGGGCTGCAGGTTTGTACCATTTCCAAGAGGATGGATCTGTTCTTGATGAGGTTTACTTCGGCGCAGGATTGATCCAGGTATATGGTTTGAATCTCGTAGATAATGAAACCTATGCGGCTTACGGTCAGGCGACTTATAATATTACGGATGCTTTTAGTGTAACTGCCGGTGCGCGTTTTACCAATGAGCAAAAGTCCTTAGATGGTCGCCAAAGAGATTTGAATTGCTTTGGATGTTTGGTCACCCCTCCTCCTGCATTCCCTGACCCTGAAGACCCTACTTTATATTTCCCTCCAGGTGGACATGAGCAAGAATTTAATGAACCTACTTTCCGATTTGGTTTAGAATATAAAATCACAGATGACATTTTTGCATATGGATCTTTTGCTCAAGGTTTCAAATCTGGAGGATGGTCAACCAGATTAACTGGCCCTTCTACGATAGCACCTGCTTTCGACCCAGAACGTAGCAATACTTTTGAGATCGGTGTTAAATCAGAATTCATGTCAAACACCCTTCGATTAAATGCCACTTACTTTAATACCGCTTATCAGGATATGCAAGTAACCGTATTTAGAGGAATTTCTCCAACGGTGATCAATGCAGCAGAAGCATCCATCAGTGGTATTGAGGTTGATTTACAATGGAGAGCGACCGATAATGTTTTGTTCGTAGGTAACCTTGGTATCCTCAACGCGGAGTATTCCTCTTTTGATACAGAAAGGTTAGAAGCAGAAGGATTTACTTTAAGAGTAAACGAAGATTCAAAATTGCTAAACACCCCCGATATGTCCTTTGGTTTGGGACTTGATTTAACAACCAGTCAAGATATCGAAAAAGGAAGAGTTGGACTTCATGTCGATTATAACTACCGAGGTGATGTGGCCAATGATGTAGAAAATACACCCTTGTTAATTCAGGAAGCATTTGGTTTGCTCAATGCATATGTGTACTACGAACCAGCAGGAAGAAAATGGAAGGCTACTGTTGGAGGAACCAATTTGACTGATGAAAGATACATCAATGCCGGGACATTTAATCCATCACTAGGAAACACATTTGCTACTTATGGAAGACCTGTTGAGTGGAGTGCTGGGTTGAGTTTTAATTTTTAGG
>CAZDTI010000624.1:0-4427 GCA_964508085.1 uncultured Saprospiraceae bacterium
TTCTTTATTTGCAAATCTTTACGTGCACACTCTACTTTTGGGATGAGTCATGTTTAAAATATTTAGAGGCGTTTATTTCTTACTACCAATCCAACTTCTCTCCGTCCTTCCAAACCTCTATCCCAGCGACATAAGACGCATGACTAGCTGCTACTGCAATTCGCCCATCATTAAATGCTTCTTCGTAAGACATTCCTTCACTGAGCCCAACATAAAAACCTTCAGAAAAATTTGTAGCAGCCTGATCTCCTACCGGCATGTTATGACCAATCACTGTGAAGCCCATTGCAGAAATCACTTTAGCTTGGTTAGCAGCATAACAACTATTTAACAATACCAACTCCGTACTTCCTTTTAGGTATTTGAATAAGAGTTTCATCGTCACATCGTTTAGTACTAAACCTTCATTTGAATCTCCACTACTGATTACAATTCCCTCTTTTTCCCCGTGACCGGAAAAATGAACAATGGTCGGTTTCTGTTTGAAAGCACGAGTTAAATCATTGATTTCGACAGCCAATTGAGGTTGTAAAAAACGATACTCTTCTCGTTTACTCCCTTTTTTCATCTCCTCATTGATACCACGAAATTCTTTTCCAGTTTGAAGGCGAGCTTGATCTGTAGGATTTGCTGCAGCAAAAAGGATGGTTTTATCTGAAGCGTTTTTAACTGGAGTAACCGGTTCACTTTCATCAGGTAACTCTTCTAACAATGCCAATACAGCTGCAGTTATTCTATTGCGTTCAATGCTGGCATCAGAGCCGCTAATAATACCCATTCCTTCCTTACTAGCCAAACCATTAAAACGCCCTTGCAGTAGGATCAAAGTATTTTGCTGGTGGTTTGGGAGTAAGGTTCCTAACTCTTTCAGTGCATCTTTCATTCTACCGCTTACAATTAATTCCTGTATTTCTGATTTTGACATGATTCTATTTGGTTTCAATAAATTTAAACAGCTGCTAATATAAGCTTTCTAAAGCATTTCACTTTGATTAGTCTTACATTTTCCTAATTTTACTCTACTATCTAATTTCATCATACAAAACAATAATATGAACGCGTCTACAGATATCGGCAAACTACTTCTTCGTATCGCTATTGGCGGTCTAATGATCTTTCATGGCATTGACAAACTTAGTGGCATTGATTCTATTTGCGGACAGTTTTCGAAGGTTGGTTTACCGAGCTTTCTGGGCTACTTCGTCTATCTTGGAGAAATCGTCGCTCCATTGATGTTACTCCTTGGTTTTCGCTCTCGTGTTGCAGGCTTACTTATATCTGCCACGATGTTTGTAGCGGTAATATTAGTTCATAGCGGTGATATTTTTAAACTTGGAGACCATGGCGCCTCCGCTATTGAATTACAGCTGTTGTATTTCCTAGGTGGTTTGGCGATTTACTTTTTAGGAGGTGGAAGTTTAGCGGTTTCTAGTAATAATCGGTGGGACTAACCTTATCTTTCCTACCTTCGCCGTTCACAAATTTGATACATGCCCATTATTCATAAGTCGACTTACCCCGGCCCTCCCCGATACCAGTACAATGCACACATGCAAACCATCTGGCCTGCTCTTTTCCGAAAGGTAACAGTGCCTTATGAACGAGAGCGATTCATTCTTTCCGATGGTGACTTCGTTGATCTGGATTGGATTGACAAAGGTTCTCGCAATCTTGTTGTTATTGCACATGGTCTGGAAGGTAATTCCGAACGACACTATGTAACGGGAATGGCTAAAACATTTTCAGAACAAGGCTGGGATGCGCTGGCTTGGAATTGTAGATCTTGCTCTGGCGAAATGAATAACAAACTTCGACTGTACCATCATGGAGAAATTGGTGACCTCACAGAAATTATCAATCATACTTTGAGCATCAAGGATTATGAAAAAATAGTATTGATTGGCCTCAGCATGGGTGGAAATATTAACATGAAATACCTTGGGGTAAATGGAAAAGAAATTCCAGATGCCTTATATAAATGCATTTCCATTTCTTCGCCTTGTGATCTTCACTCTTCTGTAAAAAAATTAGATGAGCCGATTTGTCGTTTTTATAAGAAGCGTTTTTTGAAAAAATTGAAGCCAAAAATAAAAATCAAGTCTGAACGGTATCCTGAGTTCATCGATTATTCTCTTTTTAACAGCATTAAAGAATGGCGGGACTTTGATGAATTCTACACCGTCAACCTCAATGGATTTAAAGACCCTGAAGAATTTTATACGCAAGGTTCTGCTATCAACTTCATGAGTAATATTCAAATCCCTACACTCTTGATTAGTGCGCTTAATGATCCAATTTTGACCCCTGAATGTTTTCCAACAGAACTCGCAGAACAAAATCCGAATATCTTTTTGGAAGCCACTACACAGGGTGGACACGTAGGCTTTGCTGCACGAGGACTAAAAGGCGCCTGGACAGAGAAACGAGCTTTAGAATGGGTTTAATTTGTTTGTTTTAAAACGCTTAGTTATCTTTAGAAAAAGACATTCCAATTTATTAAATCTTCCATCTAACCATTAATCTTATGCGCTTCTTATTCTTTCTATCGCTCCTTTTGATGAATTTCCAAATAATTGCTCAAAATCAATATCCGGAAATCAGCAATCTCTCTGCTCAGTTTGATGACAATAGCCAGACCCTTACGGTGAACTATGACCTTTTCGACGCAGAAGGAGAAAGTATGCTGGTGTCCTTTTTAGTTTCCGATGACAACGGGGGGAGCTACCTTCTAGACAGTCAGAACGCAACAGGTGACCTGGGGCCGGACATTCAGTCTGGTACCGGAAAAACCATAACTTGGGATGCTTCCGCTATGCTTCCAGGAGCTGGTGATTATAAAATCAAGCTAGTCGCTGATGATTTATTTCAAATAGATATTCAGAGCATTGTTGACCAAGTAGACTCTAATCAATTACTGAGCACCTTACAATCTATGGAAGGCATTCGCCACAGAACCTTTGGCCTTGACCTTTTAGAAGCCACGAAGGATAGCCTTGAGCAACGTTTTATAACAGCAGGATTACAAACAGTCCGAGAAAGTTTTCCTTACAATGGTTTTATTGGACAAAACATTGTAGGCCGTCTGGAAGGAACAACCCATTCCGATACAACATACATCATTGATGCACATTTTGATACGGTGGGAAATTCTCCGGGAGCAGACGATAACGGAAGCGGAGTAACTGGTATACTGGAGGCCTTGCGCGTGCTGGCTCCTTATCGTTTTGCGAAGACTTTACGCTTTGTCGGTTTTGATTTAGAGGAGGATGGCTTAGTGGGTTCTTTTGATTATGTGGACAATAATATCGGAGCCTTTGAAACGATAAAAGGGGTCTTTAATTTGGAAATGATTGGCTACTATTCGGAGGAGCCCAATTCACAAGAGTTCCCGGCTGGCTTTGAATTTTTATATCCTGATGTACAAGCGGACTTGGTGGCTGACGAATTTCGTGGAAACTTCATTACTAATATTGGAGATCAAAATTCACTTGCCTTAATGGAGGCTTATAACAATGCTGCTACACTATATGTTCCAGATTTAAAAACGGTTTCTATAGATGCTCCTGAGAGTTGGGTTGCATTGACCCCAGATTTAGGACGTTCTGATCACGCACCATTTTGGCTGCAAAACATTCCAGCTTTAATGATCACAGATGGCTCCAATTTTCGAAATCCGTTTTATCACAGTCCCGACGATTTGATTCCTTCTTTGAATTTTACTTTTATGATGAATGTAGTCAAAGCCGTTGTTGGAGCGGTTGCAGAGGAGGCGGGTATTCAGCATAGCACGATGGCTACGGCAGATTTTTCAGTGGCAGTTGGGGTGAAGAATACGTTGGATTGTGCAGTGCAGATATCGCCTGTGCCTGCTAGGGACTATCTAAACTTAGAATTTGGGGTTTGCAACTTTCAGACATTGGACATACAGGTTGTAGACCTATTGGGAAGTACCGTGTTAGCTCAAACAATCACTCCGAACGAGTCCAAACAGTTACAATTAAACTTAGGTGATTTAGAAGGAGGCATTTATGTTTTAAAGCTTAATGATGGTAAAAGAGACTTGAGTCGAAAGTTTGTTGTTGAGTAGAAGAAAAGGCTTATTTTAAAAATACAATTACAAAACAGATGATAATTCCATCGGTAATTATCATCTGTTTTGGTTTCAGAAATAGAGAATTTAATTTGATGAATAAGAACCTACCATTAGTACTGATCAATATATTATTTGCAATAGGTGCGGTGTATGCTCAAGAAGAACTACCTATTATTGTTGAAGATCAATTAGTAGTATCACCAGATACAATAGTTATCCGACTAAAAGGATTCACAATAGAGAGCTTTGATTTTGATTGGTCTTTTAATTTTCAACTTCGTCTACCCATGCCGGATATCCCCCTTCCAAATTAAAAACCCTCCCCTCCTCAAAA
>CAZDTI010000625.1:0-4413 GCA_964508085.1 uncultured Saprospiraceae bacterium
TGAATACAGCTGCTGTGGAAGAACCGTACAATGGCTTAGATGACGATTGCGATCCGCTGACCTTGGACGATGATCTCGACCAAGACGGTTTCCCACTTGCCAATGACTGTGATGATGAGAATCCCGAGATTAATGAAAACGCAGAAGACATTCCAAATAATGGCATTGATGAAGATTGTGATGGGGAGGACTTGATAATTATTTCTACAGAAAATATTTTAACAATACAGCCGCAAATATTCCCAAATCCAACAACTGGACTGCTGCAAGTTGTGTTTTCGACGACGGTTCAAGGTGCTTATGAATTAAGAGACCTTACGGGGAAATTAGTATTGCAAAGTGAATTGGAGGAGCAAACTACTATTGATTTAGGTGCTCAACCACAAGGCGTGTATATACTGTTGTTGAAAACAGAAGAGGGTTTTTGGATGGAGCGGGTGGTGAAACAGTGGGCACGCTAGCTTTCGTAAACCCGCCCGACCGAGTCATTCGGGCTGGCCCGCAGGGAGGGAAGAGTAGAGCAAGGTTTGCAAAAGCGGGAGGTGCGAAAGTCATCACTATTTGGACGGAGTTGTGTTAAAGCTACAGTGTTTTTGCGTATTTTTTTGGGTAGTAGTGGGGCGGGCTGATGCTCCCCTTTTAGGGGCTGGGGGCAAGCGCGGCATGTAACGCAATATTTTTTTTCAGCAACCCAACGAATGTGAGCTGATTTTCGTTATCGGTATATGACTTTAGTAGCAATCAAATTGTTACAAGTATATCATTCATTCATTTATTTTTACTCCTAACTTAAGTTATGAAATATCCATTACTATACCTCACATTTTTTCTTTCCACTATTCTTTACCCTTCAATATCTATTGCGCAGCTTTCGCAAGAGGACTTATTTTCAGAAAAAGAAAGTAAGCTTTCCTCCTTGTGCGAATCTATAATCAATAAGGGCAATAATAAGGTTGCTGATCTCAGAGATGCTGATGATCTCCTCTTAGCCACCCGTTCTGATTCGGCAGATGGTATGCTTTGGAATTCGACGGACTCAACCGAGTATACTTACGATGACGACTATAATGTAACAGAGCAGTTGAATAAGATTTTGGACCAGGGGATCTGGCAAAATATTACAAGATTTACTTATGAATACGATGAGGACAATAATCGTACATCCCGGATACATCAATTCTGGAATGGCGGTAGCTGGTTGAACTTAGAACGGAAAACCAATGAATACGATGCCAATAACAATTCAATCGTAGAATTGACCGAAGAGTGGAATGGAAGCGACTGGGAAAACGATGCTAACTATACTTATGAATACAATAATAACAATAGTATTACATCGTGGTTGTGGCAAGTATGGGATGGGAGTAATTGGGTCGACCTCTATAACTTTACTTTTGAGTACGACAGCAATGATAAGCTAGTCCTTTTTCAGGAACAATTCGATGATGGGACGGGCTTGGCTGATACCTATACGACTACCTATGAATACGATAGTGACAACAACAATACAATGCAACTAAGACAATTCTGGAATGGAAGTAGCCTGGTAAATACAACCCAAGAGACATTGGAGTATGACGATAACGATAATAGAATACTACAGCTAATTCAAAGCTGGAATGGAGCCAACTGGGAGAATGCAACAAGGAATACTTATGAACATGATGCTAACGATAATGAAACCTTATGGCAACAGGAGGTCTGGGAGACAAATAGCTGGACAAACCATTATCGAAGAAATTCCGAATATGACGCCAACAATAATCGGATATTCTGGATGTCTCAAAACTGGCCAGGAACGGACTGGGCAAATTTAGATCGGGTGTATCTTTATTACGAAATCATTGTTTCTAGTGTCGCGGAATCAAAACCATCCAACTCTTCTTTTGATATTTTGCCAAATCCAAGTAATGGGCAATTTGTTCTTGACTTAAACGAATATGTAATGGGAGATGGAACGGTAAATATTTACAATTCGAAAGGACAATTGGTCTATTCCCGTATGCTTCGAAACGAGGACAACAAAATATCTTTTGATCTATCTGTGTTCCCGGCAGGTGTATACTTTTTGCAAAAAATAAATGGGAACAAACAAGAACAGAAATCTTTTATGATCACAAAAACGATGAACTAAGTATTTATGCTACCATCCTTAATTGCGATACTCTACACGAAGAGGCTTGAGGAAAGCCTCTTCGTGCAGTTTCAAAAGTAACGGATTCTAAAAAAAGCTATAGCCGAATCCACTCCCACAATTTCCCAACGCCCACCACCAAAAAACAAACAAACAAAACAACAACAGCGCTATCAAAACCAAACAAATAATCACTAGAAATGTATCCGGAATAAAACCCCACCAACAACACTTCTCCAATCAAAATAGAAGCAACACTAAAGAATGAAGGCAAGCCCCCTAATCTCAAAATTGCAAAAGTAGCCGGAAACAAAACCGCCAATCCACCAAAAGCCAAACGCCCCATATCGTTGATCGTATCAAAAGGCTGAGCAGCGATGGCTAGGCCGACCAGCGCAAAAATGATCACCCATATCCGACCGATCAAAACCTGTTGTTTCAATGAAATGTCTTTTTTGATGGGAACAATGAAATCTCTGGTCACGATAGTACTCAAGGCCAATAACTGAGAATCCAGGGTGGACATAAAAGCCGCCAAAGCACCTGTCATCACCGTGCCCGCAAACCACTCTGGACTGTGAGCTGCCAGCATCTTCGGTAATATTTGATCCGTCTCTTTCCCCACCAAATCCGGAAAACTCAAATGTCCCAACACACCTACTACAACTGGCAGAATAGAAATCACCAAAGGAATAAAAGCATACAACAAAGCAGACTTTTTCAGCTTATCAATATCTTTAGCAATATAAAAACGCATAAAAATTTGTGGAAACATCGGAATACAGAAAACCCAAAAAATCAAAAGGCTGAACCATTTCTTATCCGTGAAAAATCCACCAGTGCCTTCTCTGGAAAACAGATCGGGCTGTATTTCATAAACCGCTTGATGCGCTTGACTAAACCCACCCAAACTATTGGCAATAACAATGACAGCAGCCAGCATTAAAACAATCATCAGAAGGCCCTGTTTCAAATCCGTCTTCGCTACACTCTTCATCCCACCAATCCAAACATAAGCAATCGTAAAAAGCGTCAAAAAAGAAGCACCCCAAAAATAGGGGATGGCTCCCTGTGTTACGCTTTCCAAAATGTATCCTGCACCGATGATTTGCAAAGCCAAATAAGGAAAAGTAAAAATCAGCATTACGCCCGCAAAAATCCATCGGAGTAACTTGCTGCCGGTTTGATGAAAAATCAATTCGGCAGGCGTAATAAAACCATGTTCTTTTCCCAGTGACCAAATTTTAGTCCCCAGTAAATAAAAAGAAATCCCCGCAAAAGCTGTCCCCAAAGACATCATCACATAATGCGCATAGCCAATGCGATAACCCGCTCCCGCAAACCCCAAAAAGTAAAAAGCACTGAAGTTGGTCGCCAAAATAGTAAAGAACAAAGCCCAGGTGCCCAGATTCCGATTGGCCAAAAAATAACCTTCCGGCGTCTTTGATAAATCCTTACTTCCACCAAGACTTCCCAAAAAAACAATAGCGATGTATAACACAAGTATTACGTAAATCATGATTTCCAGTATGTTTTAGCAAACCAATAAAATGCGGCGATATAAAGGACGTGTACGAAGCCGAACCAGTAGATCCAAACGGGGAGTCCGAAGAGGAATGGTTTGTTGCTCCAATCAGTGAAGAGGTAATCTTGGGAGAGGAGGAAGATTAGGAGGAAGAGGAGGGCCCAGAATGTTGGTTTTTTTGTTAAAGTCATAAAGGTTTGGTGGCGTTTGGGACTAAGGTAGGGAATTTTTAAAGAAACATTAATTCAGGTGGAACGGAAAATTTTCATAAGTTCTTGGCTGAAATTATATATGAATAATCGAATGTCAAAGAAAAGTTGTTTAATAACCTTATCTTTGAAAAAATATGAAAGTGATTTATTTAGGCTAAGTGCCTGGAAATTTTAGAACTAAAACGAGTTTAGATGAAAGAGTACTGTTATTTTTTGATGTTGCTTTTTGTGATAGTAGGAGAGAAGAGTTATGGACAGTGTCCAACAGAAGATACATTGTATTTTTCAAACCAATCAGAAATTGATGATTTTTTAGTTGATTATCCAGGGTGTACAGATTTTGGAGGTAGTGTAGTGATTGACGATGGTTGGTCAACAGATTCCATTTTTAATTTAAATGGCTTTCAAAACCTAAATAGTATAGACGGTTTTTTAAGAATAAGAAATTGTGACAGCCTCATTTATCTAAATGGTTTGGAGAATCTTGCCTCACTTGGAGGTGGTTTGTGGATTGGAGGAAATGAAAATTTGCAAAGTTTAAG
>CAZDTI010000626.1:0-4387 GCA_964508085.1 uncultured Saprospiraceae bacterium
CATTTCCTATGATCTTCCGGACATGGAAGAATACTTGGCAGAAACCTATGGTATTACAGTCTATCAGGAGCAAGTGATGTTGCTTTCGCAAAAGCTGGCTAACTTCTCGAAAGGAGAAGCGGATAGTTTGCGTAAAGCAATGGGTAAGAAAAAGAAAGCAATCATTGATAAGATGTGGCCGACCTTTTTGGAAGGTTGTAAAAAGAATGGCCACCCGGAAGAAGTGGTTAAAAAGATTTGGACGGACTGGGAAGCTTTTGCTTCTTATGCCTTCAACAAATCACACTCTACTTGCTATGCCTTTATTGCGTTCCAAACGGCTTACTTGAAAGCCCACTACCCTGCCGAATTCATGGCATCCGTACTGACACATAACAAGAATGACATTACGAAAGTTACTTTCTTCTTACGAGAATGTGTACGCATGAACCTAGTGGTACTTGGGCCAGACATCAACGAATCCTTTTCAGATTTCTCTGTAAATAAAAAAGGGGAAATTCGTTTTGGAATGTCCGCCTTGAAAGGTGTTGGAGTTGGACCAGTGGAATTGATTTTGCAAGAACGAAATGAAAATGGATTATTTGCGGACATTTTTGATATGGTCCGTCGTTTGAATCCACAGGCTTTGAATAAACGAGTGACAGAAAGTTTGGTTTTAGGTGGTGCTTTTGATTGTTTCAAAGAAGTAGATCGCGCAACCTTCTTTTCTCCTTCTGAAAAATACGACACCTTCCTCGAACATGTTTTGAAGTTTGGGAATGCTTGGCAAGCGCAAAAAGCACAAGCTTCGATTTCACTCTTTGGTGATTCTGAAGATGGGATGATTCCTACACCGAAGATTCCACAGAATGCAAAACAATGGTCTTTAATTGAAAAGCTGACTCGGGAAAAAGAGGTCACCGGAATTTATATTTCTGGACATCCGCTTGACGATTACAAACTGGAGGTTAATAATTTTACGACCTGCACCATGGATCGGATGGAGCAGTTCAAGGGACAGCAAGTTAAACTTGCCGCGATTGTTACCACTGCTCAACATCGTATTTCCAAGAAAGGAACGGGCTGGGGCTTGTTCACCATTCAAGATTATAACGACAGTTTAGAATTTCCACTTTTCAGTGAGGATTATAAAAAGTTCAAACATCTCTTTGAACCGGGTGAGGTTTTATTCATCACTGCTAAATATCAGAAGCGTTATAACTCTGAGGAGTTTCAATTGAAAATTCAGGAGGTACGACAGTTAGACAGTATCGGTAAAGAAATGACGGAATCTATAGTATTGAAATTCCCTATTGAAGATTTGACAGAGGAGTTTATTACCGACCTTGATAAGTTGTGTAAGAAGAGAAAAGGCCAACACAAGTTAAAAATGCTTTTAGTAGATCGGAAGAATCAGAATAAAATAAAGTTTGAATCGCAGGAGCGGAAGGTAAAAGTAGATGGGGACTTTTTGAAGGAGTTGGATTCCAGAGGGATCGTTTATAAGGTGAATGGGTAGTGGCCCAGGCCAGCTCTCACGCTAATATGATTGCCATTCCCAATCCCCTGCTATTTCTTACATGACATACCTTACGTTACACCGTGACATTGAACGAGCGAAAAGAGAATCAAATGGAACCTGCTGTCATCCTGAGCGAGCACAGCGAGTCGAAGGATAACAGTGTGCTTTCTTTTTAATTTCGAGCGAGGTACGAGCCGAGAAATCTACTTCCAAATTAAACACACACACTCATTCAAATAGCAATTAATTGTATTATTTTGGTATTAGTCGAATTACACGGCGTATAGCTATCAATAACATGCACATCAATAATCTAAAAATATTTACTACTAACCTCTCCTCCATAGAAAATTTCTATGGAAATATTCTTGGACTTATTCTAAAAGACAAAACAGCAACCTCTCTTTCTTTCCAAATCGGTCATTCTATTCTAACAATAGAAAAACGGCTTACTGCCACTCCATATCATTTCGCCATCAACGTACCTTGCAACCAAATAAAGGAAGCCCATCAATGGCTAAAAGAACGTGTCTCCATTCTGAAAGATGGAGATAATGAGATTCAACATTTTGATTTTTGGAATGCCAATGCCGTTTATTTTTATGATCCTGATCAAAACATATTAGAGCTAATTGGACGAAATAAGTTAAACAATCCAAGTGACATTCCTTTTTCTGTAAAATCATTGTTGGAAATTTCTGAGATAGGTTTGGTCGTTGATGACATTGAGTCTACTTTCAAGCAGTTGCAACAGGAATGTAGACTGCCTCAATACAGTGGCAACATGGATGATTTTTGTACCATTGGTGGAGAGCATGGTCTTTTTATTTGTATAAACGGGAATAAACGAGATTGGTATCCTCGGAGCGATAAAGCGTTTCCATCTCCTTTTGAAGTGGATATTTTAGTGGAACAACGAGCCTATGTTGTTAGCTATCAAGATAAGAAACTTAGTGTTCGATCTTTAGACCGTTAATATTTTAAACAAGTAAAATTTTCTTTGGATGAGTTTTTTCAAAAATTTGTTTGGATCCGATAACGACGATGATACCTCGGGTGGAGGTACGAGCAAAGTTGCTAGACTTGAACAAGATATTGTCGCTTTCGTGTTGGAACCACTTCGCGAAGAATTGGTCCGGAAACTAATTAAATTCATTCGAAAGGGACCAGAAAAACTATTGGAAAACCCATATTTACTTGCAGTCGTTACTTTTGAAATGGATGGTGTTTTTGATTTCAGCTATATCGGCTATCCAGATCCAAATGTTATCCGACAAGAATATTGGTTAGCACATTATAAAGTAAAAGTAAAAACAAAAGGAGATGTTATTGAAGAGCTGAACAAGGTCTTTAAAAAACATAATTTCAGAGGGGATTTCTACGAAGGTGATTTGGATACAAGCACTGGTGAATGTTATAGCATTGGTGATGATCTTAGGAAGTTGGAGCAAGCCTTTTTCGCTTCTTGTTGGCGGGATGCGAAAAAAGACATGCACTCAGAACTTCGATGCTTCCTTATAGAGCATGAAGTAGAAAGAGGAATTGACTGTGATACGGGTAAAGATGTTTCTTCTGATGAGATTATTTCCATTCTAGATGCTGAAGAAGTTGATTACACGGTTTTAGATAAAGACTTTGAAAATCGCTCCAACGAACTGTTTAAGATTGTCGGTTTTCTGGATAATTATGATGGTGGGTTCAGTTATCAACTTAATGCCATTCAATTTATTCCAATCAAAGAAGGGCATGAATCTGAAATCGAAATACTCCGGGGACTTTGTTCGACTTATTTAGAGAAAATGAAAAAAAGAGAGGACATTGAACAGGAAACGATGTATGATGAAAAAGACATTGGCATTTACTCCAAACAAATCAGTCTGGCTCTGCACAATATAACTTCTATTGTGAAAAATTTTCATAATCAGGAAGAAGAAGTTTTTAATGAGTATTCTTTTCTTCCTCTTGAAGCTGATTATAAAACCAGTTCGGAAGCCTGCCAACACCGACTTGCATTTTTACAAGGCGCTTTTTTGAGACACCAATCAACAGATGGCTGGTTAATAAAAAACGATTACAAGAAAGCGCAATTGATTCACCATATTCTTTGTAGTATCGCTGAAGCAAAAGATGAAGTGAACTGGGCACGAACTTCCTCTGGAACTGGATCGAGTGAGGATAAGATTAGTATTAATACGAATGGCCCACTTTGGAAAAACTTAGTATAGTAGTTCTGATTAAAAAATATTGTATAAAAAATGCTGCCCAGTAAAACTGAGCAGCATTTTTTATACCTTCAAAATCCTTTCTTACTTCTTCACTATCCGTTTCGCCACTGTCCCTGCATCCGTCTTCAACTCCACAAAATAGATCCCACCTGCTAAGGATTTCAAGTCAAGAGATTCAACGTATTGCTCTGCTCCATCAATTTGCTTGAAGAATACCCGTCCTCCAGTACTATTCAAAATAGAAATTTCAAAATCAGTAGCTTGCTCAAGCTTTATCGTAATAGAAACATTCTTTTCGAAAGGACTTGGCGTAATCGTAAATGCTTCCAAAGT
Organism: uncultured Saprospiraceae bacterium; assembly: GCA_964508085.1. Taxonomy (GTDB): domain Bacteria; phylum Bacteroidota; class Bacteroidia; order Chitinophagales; family Saprospiraceae; genus CALGLS01. The sequence goes on from CAZDTI010000626.1 coordinate 4,060, forward strand.
TGCAATATATCCAACATCTGTTATGATGACTGTTGTTTCCGCTGAAGTATTGCTACATCCATCACCATTTGTTACTAAAACAGAATAGTCGCCATTTTCAGAAGCCGTAAATGAAGCGTTTGTTGCTCCTGAGATTTCCGTTCCATTTAGCAACCATTGGTAGCTGGTATAAGTATCAACAACCGTCAATTCACTTCCATTCACTGTAAAACTGGGGTTAGGAAGTGAAAGTTCATCTATGCTGAATGACTCATTATTCTCACAACCTAAAGCATCCGTAATTGTAATGTTGTAATTCCCTGGGGCCAGATCATCTAAGTCAAGAACA
>CAZDTI010000627.1:0-4356 GCA_964508085.1 uncultured Saprospiraceae bacterium
GATTAAGCAGATTGAGGGGCAGATGAAGGTGGAGAAGTAAAATTGCAACTTCAAGAGCAACCTCAACTTCAAAGCGCTCAGTTCGCAAGACACTCCCTTAATACTCGCGTATTAAGGGAATTGAAGTTGCGGTTGAGGTTGCGGTTGGAAGGTCATTCAAGAGAAACCCTTATCTACCATTATTGGCCCTTATCCACCCTCTCAAAAACATTAAACCAAAAAGTTCGGACAAAATCAATTTATGCTAATATTCTTTATCATCCTCTTCCTTCTTCTTTCTGCCCTCTTCTCAGGAACAGAGATCGCCTTTATTTCTGCCTCCAAATTACGGGTAGAGCTGAAGCGACAAAAGGGATCGCGGCAAGGAACGATATTAGCGCGTTTTTATGAAGACCCGGCTTCCTTTTTGGGAACGATGTTGGTCGGAAATAATATTGCCCTGGTTGTTTTCACTTCTTTGATGGCTCGCGTATTGGAGCCAATCATTAAAACACATCTGGGCATTAGCGGACCTTTGATGTTGTTGTTACAGACTTTTGTGGTAACCATCGTTGTTCTGATTTTTGGAGAATTTTTGCCAAAGACCCTTTTCCGTCTCTTTGCAGACGAAGTGCTCTATTTCCTCGCCTATCCACTTGCTTTCTTTCGTTATATATTGGCGATCCCAAGTTGGGTGATGACAAAATTATCTAATTTTTTACTTCGTATCGTTTTTAAGACCTCTTTTGACGAATCCGATAATGTCATCACGCGTTTTGACTTGGAAGACTTCATAAAAGACACCCGAACAGGGGAATACAAAGAGGAAATCGACTCTACCCTTTTTGAAAACGCATTGCATCTTCAGAAAGTAAAAGTGAAGGAATGTATGGTCCCCCGCACGGAGATTCGAGATATTGACGTCGCAGATTCGGTAGAAGAGCTAAAAAGCTTGTTTTTGGAAACAAATTTGTCCAGACTACTAGTAAGCAAAGAAGATATTGATAACGTTTTGGGTTATGTCCACCACCAACAAATGATGGAATTTCCGGAAACCGTAGAAGAAATAATTCTGGACATTCCGATCGTGCCAGAAGCGATGAAGGTGACTGATCTGATGAATAAATTCATTAAAGAACGGTTGAACATTGCCTTGGTGGTTGATGAATATGGAGGAACGGCTGGGGTCATCACCTTAGAAGACATTCTAGAAGAGATCTTTGGAGAAATTGAAGATGAACATGATCAGGAAGAATACGTAGAGATACAAACCGGAAAAGAGGAATGGTTGCTATCTGGCCGTTTAGAAATCAGCTACCTCAACGATAAATACGAAGATCTCGACTTTCCTGAAGGAGATTATCATACCCTCTCTGGATATTTAGTGATGACTACTGCCACTATTCCAGAGCAAGGCGTGGAGATACAACTGCATGGTTACCGCTTTGTTTTAGAACTTGTCAGCGAAACAAAAATAGAAACCGTCCGCGTCATAAAAACTATTATAGTACCAGAGGATGAAAAAATGGATTGACCACATATATTTCTCTTTTCCTGTGCAACTGGTAATGCTCCACTTGCGCAATAATCTCCTATTAATCCTTTGTTGGTTGGTTATTGGATTGTTAATGACAGGAACTGTGGGTAAATTATTTGGCGTTCACTTTCTATTCCTGTCTCCAGAATATCTTGGAGAAGTCAATATCTTTAGCTTTCTATTTCTGGGTCTTGCGTTCGGTGGTTTTTTCATCAGTTGGAATTTGACGACTTACATGCTGGATGCTCACCACTTCCCATTCCTTGCTTGCCTAGCTCGGCCGTTTACTAAGTTTTGTCTCAACAATTTTATTATACCGTTGGTTTTCTTAGCAGTCTATTTTTACTATAGCATTCACTTTCAATGGTATTTCGAATACTGGTCAGCAGAAACCATTTTCTATAACATACTGGGCTTCATTGTAGGATTCATAACAATAGTTTTACTTTCCTCCGTTTATTTTCAATTCACAAATAAAGATGTATTCAACTTAATAACAACTCGGCAAAAAGTAACTCCAAAAGGAATAAAAGTACTCGCATCTGTAAGAAGAAAAAAAGAATTAAACCGATTTCGAACCGGCGAAAGCAATTGGCGGGTAGAAACCTATCTTACGGAATCACTAAAGCCAAGACTCGTCCGGTCTGTCGACCATTACGAAGACGCTTTATTGTTCTCCGTTTTCAAACAAAATCATCTAAATGCATTAATTGTTCAATTATTCAGTCTTGTGGTTTTACTCACCTTAGGTTGTTTGATTGATAACCCTTGGTTTAGAATTCCAGCAGGGGCTTCGGTTTTGGTAATGTGCTCTGTACTCGTATCGATTACCGGGGCTATTGTCTATTGGTTTAATCGCTGGAGCCTTTCCATCTTTGTCCTTTTATTAGTTGGAATAAATTTTCTGACCAGTTACGATATTTTCAATCATAAAAACAAGGGCTATGGTTTGAACTACACCAACGAGGCTGCCGTTTATAGTAGCAGCAACTTAGAAAACATTTGCCATCCGGACACTGTCAAAAAAGACATAACAAATACCTTACAAATTCTAAACACCTGGCGATCCAAGTTTGAAGAAAAACCAAAAATGGCTATATTTTGTGTCAGTGGAGGCGGCATGAAGGCTTCTGTTTGGGCCATGCAGGTACTTCAACAAGCTGACAGTTTGATGCAAGGGAAATTACTCAATCACACGGCTCTAATTACAGGTGCTTCTGGTGGCATGATTGGCATGGCATACATGAGGGAATTGTTATTACAAAAACATTTAGGAAAAGACATAGACTTCTATAGTAAAAGTCACATTGACAAAGTTTCCAAAGACTTACTTAACTCTCTGGCCTTTACCATTGTTTCCAATGATTTGTTTCTACCGTGGATGGAATTTACATCCGGCGGTTATACCTACCGAAAAGACCGGGGCTATATCTTTGAAAAGCAACTTAACGCTAACACAGACGACTTACTCAACAAACGTTTGGGTGATTATCGCCCCTATGAAAAAAGTGCTGCCATTCCGATGATGATGGTCACGCCTTCCATTGTAAATGACGGACGACGATTGATCATGTCGCCGCAGGGCGTTTCCTATATGATGAAAGCGCCTATTGGAAATCGCCGTAAAAACACCGTAGAAATTGACGCTGTAGATTATGGTCGATTGTTTTCTAAACAAGATGCTTACAACTTACAATTCACTTCTGCACTCCGGATGAATGCGACCTATCCGTACATCCTTCCAAATGTGTACTTACCTAGTAAGCCGAATATAGAAGTGATGGACGCTGGTTTTCGCGACAACTTCGGAATGCTATCTGCCACTCGTTTTATTCATACTTTTAAAGATTGGATTAAGGAAAATACCAGCGGAATTGTGCTCATCCAAGTTCGTGGTTCTGATAAACTGGAAGAAATCATCCCGAAGGATGGCGAAGGTATGATCGAATCTTTGCTCAATCCACTCGGAATTGCTGGGCAAATTTTGGAGCTCCAGGATTATGAACACGGGAACAACCTTGGCTTTCTCTTCGACATGTTGGGTGAGGATTTATTCGATATCATTCGTTTCACCTACCAGCCTAATCAAATGAATCAGCGAGCTTCTATGACTTTTCACCTGACCACCAGAGAGAAGAATGATATTATGGGGGCTTATTATTTGGAGCAGAATCAGGAGAGTTTGGGGAGATTATTGGATCACTTGGGAAGAGAACAGAAGGTTTTGGGGGAAGTGAAGGAATGATGAAGAATATTTTTCAACCTCAACCTCAAGTGCAACCTCAAGTGCAACCTCAACCTCAATGCCCTCAGTTCGCAAGCCACTCGGTTAATACTCGCATATTATGGGAATCAGCCGATTGGCGAACAGGTTGAAGTTGCAATTGAGGTTGAAACCTTTTTCCTCACAATATCAACAGTCCCTCCTCCCGCATCTGCTTCCATAAATAAGAACTTTCCAACTGACTAAAATCTTCAAAGCCGGCTTCCTCATAAGATTTTTTAAACTGAGAAAACAACAATCCTTTTTCATGACTAATGTGCATCAGTGGAAATTGCTGCGCGAGCCACTCCCCTATCTCCACATCTAAATCAATCGCCCATGTATTTTTTTTGTTATAAAAAACAAACTCCAGCGTTTCCCCTTCTTCATCCAGTTCGAAAATAGCGGGCAATTTATTCAACCAAAGCATTCTTGCGTTGGCCCTAGGCTGACTGTCTTTTTTATCGGCGAGGGCTTTAGATATAAAATCAATTTCAACAGTTGTTTCCGGTGTTTTAAAATTGAACCAATCGGAAAGTTCAAAGTCAAAGTTGACGCTGTGCATATAATTGAACAA
>CAZDTI010000628.1:0-4356 GCA_964508085.1 uncultured Saprospiraceae bacterium
TGTTGTTGTTGGAGGGGTGTAGTTCCCCCCTGGGGTACTATAAATGGTCGTAACTAATTGATATTCAATAAGTTGCGACCATTTTTTTTGAATGGGTAAAACATAGGTAAAACATTCCTCTAAATTACCCCCTTTTCGGGCTAAGTGTATAATGCCCGACTTTTCCATTTTCACACCTTCCTTTTATTACCGTTAAACATGATTTTTCAAATTAGCAATATTCATAGGTTTTTCCATCAGAAAACCTATTAAGAATAAGCTCTTTACCTAGGGTTATATTGATTCCCATTTCTATTCTGGAATTATAGGAGAGATATGCCTATTAGAGGTTTATTTCAGGCTTAAATTTAAAACAAAAAGTTTTACTAATTTTAAATAAAACACAAATTGTTTTAATTTTAAAAAGACTATCTGTACCTTGCGACTAACATGCATTAATACTTGAAATACTATTTCAAACAAGAACATTACAATCAACAATTTTTAGCAAAACATACACAACGTTTCCACACATTACAGACCATAATAGAATAGCCCAAAATTGTTATTCTTAATAAACATCTCATCAAGATTGCATTTATGAAATGCGTGTTGGTGTGAGAAAACTACTGTCATGAATGTATTAACTACTAAGCTTCAGGAAGTGAAGTTTGAGGAGCGCTCTGTTATTTTAAGAGACCTGTTAGAGAATGGATATACCGATTATGATATCGTAGTCAATGATCCTGATGATAATGTTGAGTATTGTATGGCCCTCCTTGCTAAGTTGCAAACCCTTCGTGAACACTCCTTTCGAGAATCCTTTATTGATTACCAGTGTGGGTTAGTCAGCTTCTCTAGGGCTTGGTTGATTTCATTGGATAAGTTGATAGAGAATAATATTGACTTCTTCTACGAAGCTAAAAAGGAGCTACTTCTGTTTCCATTTTATTCATTAATTACAAAGCGATTGGCAAATGATCCTAGTGAAGTTGATTCTGATGAAGAGAATATAAAACAAGGTGAAGTAGAATTAATTGAGAATCCATATGATATTGAGAAAACCAAAAAGTACTTGGAAGGGGTTTGGGATCTATCGGAGCAAAGAAATATTCTACATCGATTGAAAACGGATTACCAGCAGTTCGAGCATAAATTTCGACCTACTGTTCATTTGTCTTTTGATGAGCAGGTGGAGCTGGAGTTAGATTATTTGAAGTTGTTAGTGCAATATGGCCGTCAACCTGTTTTTGATAAGGCAGTAGGGCAGTACATCCAAAAGCTTACCGTTGTTGGTGATTTGAAAATGTTGGCAGCCGCTTTCCGAAAGTTGTTAGAACACAAGGGGGACGGTGGTGAATCTTATTTGCTTATTCAACCTAAGGATTTTATTCTATTTCTAATAAGAGTTTTACAAACACCTGAGGGCAAGCCAATAGATAGAGATATTCTGATCCAACAAATCTTCCCGGGGGAAGGAGATACCAACAGCTCGATCTATAAGTATCTTCAAACTGAATTTTTAAATTCCATTCCAAAAGAAAGTTACTACACAAGTAATATTGATGAAGTAAAGCAATCGTTGCTGCGCTTGTCAGATTATAAGAGTCGGGTGATTTTTATGTATCGGGTGCTTACTAACTTTCTACAGCTTCAAAGTCCGGATGGTGCTGAGCATCCTTTTGTTAGGCAAATGAATTTGGAAATTATGCATCAACAGACAGTCCGTGAGTTTCAAAAGAGTGAGATGGAGGATTCTAAAAAATTGTTGAATAAGATTGAGATCAATGGACGGGTAAATGTATTGATGACTTTCTTTTATGATTTACTACACACTTTTCCGAATAAACATCAAGTTGTTTTGATCGGCAATTCAAAGGTGGATCTTATTCATTTTATAGAAAAGAATTTCGTGAGTAGGAGAGGGAAGGACTTGAGCCTCCATTCTTTACGGAGTATGTTGTCGCCTTCTAAGTATGATAAGCGCTGTTCTTTTGAAAAGCAAATTAAGATTCAGGACTGTCTGGATATTTGAAAAATGGTACTCGATGGTACTTTTTGCTTTTGTCAGAAGTTGAAATATGGAAGTCTTGTTGAAATGTAACTCTATTTCCTTTTATCTCTCTCAAATTCCGTTAATAGGGTAGTAGTCTTACAACAAGTTTATTAAGTAGTCCTTTTTATGATTTTACGGGTACTTTTTTGGTATATGTAAATTTTACTATTTGTATTTTATTGATAACTAAATCATTGTGATTTTTAGAGTTGCAAAGTGGTACTAAGTACCATTTTTTACTTTCCTAACTGAGAAATATGACTTTACTTTGCAGATGTAATATTCACCCATTTTATTCACCTGAAAAATTAAAGCATAATGGAAGTATTTTTTCCGAGTAGAGAAGAGTTTGAATCGGTTCAACGGAAAGTAGATAAAATTCTGGAATACATGATAAGCGGTGCTAAACCTGAAGAAAAGATATTCACAAATCAACAGTTTATTGAAATGATGAATATCTCAGATAAGACCGCTGCCGCTTGGCGTAAAGCTGGAAAAATCGGATTTACTCAAGAAGATAGAAGAGTTTTTTATCGACTATCTGATATTTTATTGTTTATGGAGAAGTACCATGTCAAACCAGATTCAAAACTCAAAAGTAAAATCCGATTGAAATAGATAAAAGTAAACACCTTGTTATAATTCCTTGATTTTCTAACTCTATTTATTATTTATTGCCCTTTGAAATCGCCCTGATGCACCATCATGGCCCGGGCATCCTATGCAATGGATCGTAATAATCCATTATTTTAAAACCATTAATAATCTAAAATTTATGTCAGTAGTAACAATGTTCGATTATTTCCGAAGACCTAAATCTTGTTTGCCATTAATAAATGTTTTGATGCAGATAAAGATGGGTAAATACAAAACCAAAATAGAAAACCTTAGGAGGTATTTTGATGAAGACCTGTGGGATGATTATGGTCAGCAAGAGAAACGTATTCCATTGTTTTCGGTGGCTGGGAATTTTCGATTCGTGAAGTCGAAGATAGAGATGGTCAGTTATTCCGGGAATTTATTGTTAGAGATTCCTTATTTGAATAAGCGAGATTTAAAGAGTGTGAAGATGTTAGTTGCAAATGATCCTTATGTAATGGCTTGTTTTGAGAACGCTCTAGGAAGTGGATTGGTATTTATTGTCAACTCAAATGGAGTGGTGGAAGAGCATAAAATGATGTTTGAGTTGGCTTTGAGATATTATAAGTCTTTGACTGGGGTAAATAATTTTTCATTGTCTGGGAAGTCCATTTTGCATACTTGTATGGTGTCCGTGGATGCACATGCGCATATCGCAATTAAAACGGAGTCATTTTCAAAGCATATAAAATCTACGGCGATATAATTTAGTTTTTTGTTCGTTTTCGGTTCTCTGGGAGGAGATGCCTAGAGAACCTTTTTTAATCTAATAGCATAACAACTATGGAAAATATTTCTGTGTTTAAAAATTTTACGAAGGGGATTGGCGTCCGGACTTTATCTCAGGTTGTGCTGGGGATTCGAGGGAGTCATTATAAGGAAGCTGTTTTTCAAATTAGGAAAGCAGTGGAGAGAGGAGATAAGGAAGGGGTTGATAAGTTGAAAAAGAGTTTGTTGGCGTTTACGGTATCGGGTGAGTTTGAAGGAGGTAGGAGAATGGAGTTTCTGAAGAGTTATAATCCATTTGTGATTTTGGATATTGATAAATTGGAGGTGGATGTTTTGGCGGAGTTGATGAAGAAGATTAATGAGGTTGAGTTTACGAGAGTGGCGTTTATTAGCCCAAGTGGTAGAGGTGTAAAGATTATTGTTAGGGTAGATTCTAAGATGGAAGAACATGGAAATGCTTATCGGCAAGTAGCGAATTACTATGAGGAGATTTTGGGTGTGGAAGTTGATCGTAGCGGGAAGGATATTACTCGACTTTGTTTTATGTCGCATGATCCCTCGGCGTATTTTGATCCGGGGAGTAAGGTGTTTGATGTGAGGGATATTAAGGAACAGGATTCTGTTTCTTCGTCAGACGGAGAACTGGAGTTTATTCCTGGAAGTGGACAAAGTTTGGAAGAGGAGAGAGCTGATTTGAATCTTGATTATAAAGGTGCTTTTGCGAAATGTGTGGATCGGATTAGTGAACAGATGGAATTTAAGAATGGGAATCGGAACAATTTTATTTATCAGTTGGCGGCTTGTTGTAGCAATTCTGGGATTCCGATTGAGGTGACGGATAAGTGGTGTAAGGCGGATTTTGATTTGTCGAATGAGGAGATAGATCGGACGGTGAAGAGTGCGTATAGTTGGAAGCCGAAGATAGCGCAAAAAGTAGCGAGGGAATTGCCGGT
>CAZDTI010000629.1:0-2045 GCA_964508085.1 uncultured Saprospiraceae bacterium
CCAGTGCTGGGGTCAATCTGTTTTGGAGAGCTGGTGCCATAAGGAGAGCCTAGATTATTGGCGCAAATGATGAAATATTTATCCCAATCAAAAATATCTCCTTTCCCAAAAAGGCCATGCCACCAGTCTTCAGCATCTGAATTAGCTGTCAAAGCATGACAAATGTAAATGACATTGTCCCGTTTTTCATTTAGCGTTCCATAGTTGTGGTAGGCGATAATAGGCTCGGCGATTTGACCGCCATTTTCAAGGGCGAAAGTTTCTTTGACTTGGTAAAAGGAACATTCAGAGTTTTTCTTAGGCACGGTTTGAGATTTGCGTTGCATTCAAAAATAGGTAGTTCGAAAGTCAAAAGCAAATGTAACAGAACTTTGGGGATATCCACAGGAAGAAACTAAAAGGATTGACGAACTCTGGTCAAAAGTATCCGTCAATCTTAGAGCGACTGCTAGTAATGACGATAATCATCATGATTAAGAACTCTATTGGATAGCAATAATTTAGTGTTTTCCATAAAAACAAAAATAAGGACCTTATATTTTATACCCTTAAAAATGTAAAAAACACATATGAATATAATTCAATAAGTTGATAGTGCCCTAATAATCAGGAAATGAAGAGAATTTCATGTTAAATTATTGTTTATTCATCAATTTCGATTTCACATTGTCCTTAAAAAAATAGTATCTTTACCACTAGTAAAAGGGAAGTATTTCAAAAGTTCCTTTTTCCAAAAACCTACCTAACTAACGTAATTCAATGAATTACGATTTATTCCCCTTTTACACATCCCAATTCCGTACTTGCTCCGCATTTTAAGTTGGAGATTTCCAAGTATCACCTTTTTAACCGTTTTACAGCATAAATATTTATACGTGAATTGACCGAAAGTCAACTTCGTGTATTCGGCCCATTACAATTGACTTACTTCAAAATAAGTCATTTATAAATAGTTTGTATCCTAACAAAATGTCGTTAGCATGCAGACATTTTGTTTTTGGGTATCAAATATATAACCCAATTATTAATTCTTTTTAGGACAATGACATCCTCTTATACAAACCATATAGAACTCTTATTTTAAAAATCAATAACCATGAAATTTAATTTTACTATTAAAAAGAATTTTGCGCTTGGCTTTCTTATGATGGCCTGCCTAGCTTGGAGTCATACCCTCCAAGCTCAATGCACTGAACTATTTTTCTCTGAATATATAGAGGGATCTGGTAATAATAAATGTATAGAAATCTTTAATCCAACAGGAGCTGCAATAGATTTAGCTGCAGGTAACTATACGGTAGTAAGATTCTCAAATGGTAGTACAAATGGTATCACAATTAATCTTACAGGAACCATTGCATCAGGAGATGTCCATGTAGTATGTAATCCTGGCTCAGCTAATGAATTTTTTGCACAAGCAGATCAAACATCAGGAAATGCTAACTGGAATGGAGACGATGCTATTGCTTTACAAAAAGCAGGAGTGAATATCGATGTATTTGGTCAAATTGGTTTTGATCCTGGTTCCGAGTGGACTGGTGGAGGTGTAGGGACTCAAAATCATACACTAGTAAGAATGGCGAGTATTTCGCAAGGAGACCCAAATGGTGGGGATGCTTTTGATCCTAGTCTAGAATGGATTGAATTTCCTTCAAATACAGTAGATAACCTTGGAAGTCATAGTAGTGATACTTGCCCTATCGTAATTGGTTGTGATGAGTTATTCTTTTCAGAGTATATAGAAGGGAGTAGTAATAATAAATGTATAGAAATTTATAACCCAACCGCTAATCCGATAGATTTAGCAGCAGGGGCTTATACGGTAGTACGGTTCTCAAATGGTGGAACAAATGGTACCATAATTAATCTTACCGGAACCGTTGCATCAGGAGATGTCCATGTAGTATGTAATCCTAGTTCAGCTGCTGAATTTTTAGCACAAGCAGATGAAACATCAGGAAATGCTAACTGGAATGGAGATGATGCTATAGCTTTACAAAAAGCAGGAGTGAATATCGATGTATTTGGTCAAATTGGTTTTGATC
>CAZDTI010000629.1:2145-4347 GCA_964508085.1 uncultured Saprospiraceae bacterium
CAGGCTCCCAATGGGAAGTTAATGGCGTAGAAACTCAAAACCAAACATTAGTAAGAATGGCAACCATTTTAGAAGGAGATCCGGATGGATCAAATGCTTTCGATCCTAGTCTAGAATGGATTGAATTCCCTCAAAATACAGTAGATAACCTTGGTAGTCATACTAGTGATTGCATTGTGGTGAGCTGTATGCTTACTAGTGTAGTCGTAAGTAATATTTCTGGTTGTGCTAATAATGGTACAGATGAAACAGTTGGAGATGACACGTTTACTTTTGACGTTACGGTAACTTTTGCTGACCCGCCAGCAGCTGGAAGTCTAGATATATCAGGCTCAACAACGGCTAGTGTACCTGTAGGAGGATTGGATGGACCTACCATGCATATGTTTACTGGTATTGTAGGATCAGCAGATGGTGGTCCTTTGAATGTTACAGCAAGTTTCTCTGACGAGACCACCTGTAACGGTTCAGATAATAGCCAAATGGCTCCAGAACCTTGTTCCTTCAACCCATGTGGTGATTTATTTTTCTCAGAATATGTCGAAGGTAGTGGACTTAATAAATGTGTAGAAATTTATAACCCAACAGCTAATCCAATAGATTTAGCGGCAGGGGGATATACAGTTAATATAGCTTATAATGGTGCCACAGCTTTTGGTACTACCATCGACTTAGTTGGAACCATAGCTCCAGGCTGTGTATTCGTATTATGTGATGATGGAGCAGGAGCAGATTTCTTAGCTCTTGCAGATCAAACGGCAACACCTGGTTTCTGGAATGGAGATGATGCTGTTGTTTTACAAAAAGCAGGTGCCGATCTGGATGTTATTGGTCAAGTTGGAAATGATCCTGGAACAGAATGGAACGTTGGTGGAGTAGGAACAGCAAATGAAACGATTCGAAGAATAGCTGCGGTAGACCAAGGAGATGCGACTCGTTTTAATGTATTTGATCCAAGTGCGCAGTGGGTAACTTTTCCAAGTAATACTTTTGACGATTTAGGAAACCACCAAACAGCTTGTATCGCTAATAACCCACCAGTCATCACTTGCCCCGCAGACGCAACCGTAGCTTGTGACGAAGATACAAGTCCTGCAAACACAGGAACGGCAACAGCAACAGATGACTGTAGCACTGATCCAGCAGTTACTTTTGAAGATGTAAGCACACAAGCAATGGGTTGTGGCGCAAACAGCTACACCATTATCCGTACCTGGACTGCAACAGATGCAGCAGGAAGTACAACTACTTGTTCTCAAATTATAACGGTAGAAGATTCTGGAGCTCCTACAATTACTTGTCCAGCAGACGTAACAGTAGAATGTGATCAGCCAACTGATCCAGGAGCAACTGGCAACGCCACTGCAAGTGGAGACAACTGTGCAGCTGACGACGAATTAACAGTAACTTTCATTGATGTATCGACACAAACACCAATGGGTTGTGGAAACGATACTTATACGATTACAAGAACTTGGACAGCTTCTGATCCTTGTGGAAATACGGCAACTTGTGTACAAGTAATTAGCGTAGAGGATACTACTCCTCCGACGATTGCTTGCCCAGCAAATACAACAATCGAGTGTGATGAATCTACAGCGCCAGGAACAACTGGTTCCGCAGTAGCAACAGACGATTGTGGTGCATCTGATGAAATCAATGTTACCTTCTCTGATGTAACAACTCAAACAGGTTCCGGTTGTGGACAGTATGAGTATGAAATTACGCGTACTTGGACCGCAACAGATCCTTGTGGAAATTCAGCGATCTGTGTACAGATCATTAATGTAGAAAATACAGTTGCACCAGCGATTACTTGTCCAGCGAATGTATCTCTTTCTTGCACGGATTCAACAGATCCAACAGATACAGGAATGGCAACTTCAGTAGGAGGCAACTGTTCAGGTGCTGGTGAAATAAGTATTTCTTCTTCAGATGTAAGTACACAAACTTCAATGGGATGTGGTCAGTTCACTTACACTATTGAAAGAACCTGGACAGCAACAGATCCTTGTGGTAACGCAACAACTTGTGTACAGACTATTAATGTAGCGGACACTCAAGCGCCAACAATTACTTGTCCAGCAGGGGAGACTTTATCTTGTTTCGAAACGGTTCCTGCACCAATTACAAATGCAGCAGATTTCATTGCAGCAGGAGGAACAATCAGTGATGATTGTACAAGCGCATTGACAGACTTCA
>CAZDTI010000630.1:0-4335 GCA_964508085.1 uncultured Saprospiraceae bacterium
CCCTTAAATCCCTAAAGGGAAATCTACCCGCTGACACACTTTATTGAACACTCTCCTGTTTGCTACTAATAGCGTCAAAGAGGTATAACCACGAATTATTCAAAAAATTAGAAGCTATTTCGTTATTTTGATCTTCTTTTAAACCTTGTTAAGTAATTTATACCATTTATGGAAAAAGCATTAGACTTAATTGCTAAAAATGAGATATTCCACTTATTGAATCCAGCCGAAATAACTAGCTTGAAAGAGATCATTAGTTTTGCAGATTTTCAAAAAGGGGATTTGGTTTTTGATACAAATAAAGCCCCCCAATTTTTGTTTATAGTTAGAAGTGGAAGTTTTATTCTGCAACTACCTAATAGTGAATATAAAAACTTAGATACCGGAGAGCTTTTTGGAGAGATCGGCATTATAAATAAAGAATTTCGATCAGGGTCCGTACGAGCTACGGAAAATTCCAGCGTCATTCAAATCTGTGGGACCAAACTTTTCCAAAAAGAATATATAGCCCCTGCTACTTCATTAAAGGTGATGAGTGCCTTAGCAAAAAGAATTACAAATTACCTGCGCTCCAAAGAACAAGTTTCTACTACAGAAATAATTGAAGAAGGGGAGTCCGATCAGGTGGAATTTAAATCTACCCTTCGCTGGAACTTACACAGCGATAGAAAAGACAAAGCTATTGAAAACGCCTCTTTGAAAACTATGGTTGCTTTTATGAATACCGCCGGGGGAATTCTCCTGGTCGGAGTTTCTGACGATGGAACGCTGCTAGGTTTGGAAAACGATAAATTTCCAAACCACGATAAATTTTTGCTTCACCTTACTTCATTAGTCAAAGACCGAATAGGATCAACCTTCAATACTTATCTTCACTTTTCAATTGAAGAAATCGGAGAGAAATATGTTTTACGAATAGATTGTCAACCAGCTACTAAACCGGCTTACTTGTCAGATGGCAATCAAGACCATTTCTACATTCGCACTGGTCCGTCTACAACTGATTTAAGACTGCGAATGGTTTATCCTTATATCCGTGAGCGCTTTTATCCAGAACCGGATACGAAAGAAAGTGAGGTTTAATCCTCATCGAAAATCGTCAAATTAACACAAGAATGGAGAGCAGGTTGAAGGTTAAGTATTTTTTATTGATGCCCGTTGAATGTTTCCTCAATTTGGCAATTCCTCCAATTCCTCTTTTTTCAAAATTGTATGTGCAAGCACTTTCGGGTTTTTTAGTTGATTATTCATTGTATCTATAGTTTTGCCCGAAAAGAAATTATTCCAATATCTCAGCAATTCTTTCCTGATTTAAAACCAAAGAATTATTATTGATGATAATAGAATCTGGTTGCGTTTGTGCTATGAATTTACTCAGGTTTTGCAGTAGTTCACCACTTTGAATTATTCTTTTAGTGAGAATGTCAGAAGTTGTATTCCAATTGTTATAAAGTGTTTGGTAGTAGCCGTTTAATTCTAGCAAATGAAAATAGACACTGTCTGTTTTTTCTTCTTTCGCAGTTTCTGGTATGGAAGTAAACAATACCAATTCTGCGTTTTCCGCTCGTGCCTTTTCCATAGTGTCACAATACCGCTTCCGGTTGTCTTCTGAGATATCAAAGGGGAATAAAATGACTTTCTTCATGATCGTTATTTTTTACATCCAAAGGACTGAAAAAATCATTTAGGTCACATTTTTAACTTCCTTAGATCACAGAAGCTACCTTCAGCTTCTCTCTCGAACGTGCTAACCTCATTTTTACAGCACTCTTAGAGAGCTGGTATTTATTCATCAAATCTTTAACAGATTTCCCTTCAAAGTACTTCTCGGTAAGTAGTGACTTTTCTTTCTCAGGAAGTTGAGTCAAAGCCGATTCCATTTGCTCTATTTCCTGATCTTTAAGTAAAGCTATTTCTTCATCGAATACATCTGCCTCCAGTTCCTGAATGCTGTCTATAGAGGTAGATTGATGTTTTTTGTTTTTAGTCAAAATATCCATGCAGTCATTATGCGCAATGCGAAATAACCATTTGACGAAAGCAGCAGCATCTTTCAAACGAAGTAATTGGTCAGCGATTTTGACAAAAATATCCTGTGTTAAATCCATCGCGTCTTCGCGATTGTCTAATACCTTGACGCAGTACAAAAAGACTCTTTTGTTGTAGCGTTGATACAGTTCACCAAAAGCAGCAGCGTCGTTTGTACACTGATAAGTTAGTACTAATTGTTCGTCGTTAAGCTCCTTGAATGTAGTCATGTCAGATTTATTTTTAACAAATTATCTGACGTAAAGATGAGGGGAATAAAAGGTGGGAAATAAGGTAGAAAAGCGGATTTTTGAAAATCAGAGAAATGCGTAAAAACTAAGAGAAATGCGTAGTTCTAATCTACTAGGCCATGCTTCATTGCATACTTTACTAAACCAACTGTATTTTTCACTCCTAGTTTTTCTATTAAATTACGGCGATGGGTATCTACCGTTCGGATACTGATGAAGAGGGCCTTCGCTATTTCGGAATTGGTGTTTTCTTCCACAATAAGATGCAAAACTTCCCGCTCTCGTCGAGTGAGTGGAATATTGGCTTTACTGTCCTTGAGTTTTTTACCACTGGTCAGCTGTTGCACCAATATGGCAGAGACTTGCTGACTGTAATAAGTATTTCCTAAAGCGACTTCCCGAATCGCCTTTATCATTTCGGTACTACCAGCATCCTTCAACAAATAACCAATGGCACCCGCTTCCAGCATTTTGACAATATAGTTGCTTTCATCGTGCATGGATAAAACAAGTACTTTGATCTCTGGATATTCTTTTTTTAGGAGCTGCGTGGTCTCAATACCATTTGCACCACCCATAGAAATGTCCATTAGAATCACATCAGGGCTAACTTCATTTAGTTTTTCTAACACTTCTCTTCCGTCTTTTGCTTCGGCAATGACATTGATGTCGGCTACTTCGTCCATTATGGATACGATGCCGTCACGGAATACCTGGTGGTCGTCTGCTATTAGGATGTTGATCATGGATTTTCAGTTGCGATGGTTAGCGGAATTTCTACGGTAGAAATGACTCCTTTTCCCTTTTGAGTGTCAATAGAAAAAATGCCATTTAGAGAAGTAACACGGGTGTTGATATTTCTAAGTCCAATTCCATTTTCTAAAAAATAATCTATTTTATTTTGGTCAAAGCCTATGCCGTCATCCTCAACAGTGAGGAGGATCATATCATTGTGTTGGACGAGTTGAATGTTGATCGTTTTAGCTTCTGCATATTTTATGGAATTGTTTAAAAGTTCCTGCGCGCATCTATATAAATTGAGTTCTACCTTTCGCTCGAATCGTTCATCAGTGCCCGTGTGGTAAAAATTAACAGTGAGGATTTCACTATGGGTTACTTTTTCAGAAAGACTTTTAAGTGCTTCAGGAAGTCCAAAATCAATTAAAGCGGAGGGCATCAAAGCATGAGATATTTGTCGGATGTCCGTAGCAACATTCTGAATCAGTTCTCCCATAGCATTGACTTTGTTGAGCGTTTTATCAGGGAGATCGCCCAACTCATTTTTTACGGCATCGAGGTTGAGCCTGATGGTAGACATTAGTGGTCCGATACCATCGTGGATCTCCTGAGCGAGACGGCGGCGCTCTTGTTCCTGAGCTTTCAACAAGGCGAGGGTAGCGGCGTCCTGCGCTTGCTTGTTTTCGGTGATGTCATTGATTGATAAAAGCATACCGTTGAGGATGGGCATGCCATTTATATTCAAATGTCGATCATTGTATAAATATTCATTTACTTCAAATTTATGTCTTCTTTTTTCAAAGCAAAGAACCAGCTCGTCTGCCAAGCCCTCAATGTCTTCGACGTGATCAAGAATATTCGTTCCCAGAATATTTTTTACATCTACCTCCGCAGCAATGTACTCCAAAGCCTTTTCATTGATCATGGTAATATTCCCTTCCAAGCTAATAGAAATGACACCGTAAGGTATATTTTCGATAACGGACAATAGGAATTCATATGCTTCTGTATAGGTATTCATTATCGGGAATTTAAGAAAGGAATCTGGTCTTTTTATCGATCCTATCTTGATTGTTTTGTTTCAAAAAAGTTAAAGATATGGAATAATTTGAAACGGGTTTAGTGTAGCTGAATAATGCTAGTTTTCTGGCATTTATAAAGCGTTAGGGCAATGGTACTTTTCCACGAATTTGGCAGCTGGATTTTGTGTGTACGAAAAGGACTGGATAAGGCGATTAGGTCACTTTTTAGGTTGTTTTAAGGCGGAATTGGAATAATCAAAAAATAATTCAAAAAAGGATGTGACCCTTTTTTGTTT
>CAZDTI010000631.1:0-4324 GCA_964508085.1 uncultured Saprospiraceae bacterium
CACCATTCATAATGCAGCTCCAAATCAAATTGATCCAAATGCCTACGAACCGAATGACATCAGTGATCGCAATGAAATTTATATGCGTTATGCCATCCTAGCCGGTATTCGGTCTATAGATTATATTTTTTCTAGAAACGACTTCGATGGGAGTAATATAGGGGTGACCGGTGTAAGTCAAGGTGGTGCTTTAGCCATAATGCTGGCAGGCATCGATGATCGGGTGAATCTACTAACCTATGCAAACCCGGCATGGGCAGAACACGGAGGATTGTACCATGGCAAGGCAAGCGGTTTCCCTTTTTATATTATGGATTCACAAAACACCAATGGTTCTTCAAGCCATGAAGAGGCTACACTTTCTGCAACCCGCTATTACGATATTATCAATTTTGCAAAAAGATATGATGGACCTTCTCTCGGATTTATCGGCTATGAAGATATAATTAGTTTGCCGGGAGGAGAGTTCGCAGCTTACAATCAACTTTCCGGTCAAAAGATATTAATGCACAGCATAAACGTCGGTCACAACCCTACTCCTCCGGAATACTGGAATGGTCGCTTTGATTTTTTCCGAAAACACTTTCCGGCAATGTTAAATCCACCCTTTCCCTTCGCAGCTCAGACGACAGGTTACGAAATCGATGCGGGGCCAAACCAGAATGCATCGGTAAACAGCTCCCTTACGCTGACGGGAACAGCTACCTTAAATGATCAATCAAATGCCTTGACAGCTGTTAAATGGGAAAAGCTTAGCGGACCTGGACAGGTTGATTTTTCGGGTTCTAACAGTTCTTCTACAGAAGCAGTGTTTTCAACGGAAGGAACTTATCAACTTCGCTTCACCGCATTGGATGAAACAAACCTAGGAAGTCAGCAGACCTACTTTTCCTTGATGGACGAAGTAGAAATAACGGTTGGTGGGGGAGGGAATAACACAAACCTCTCTTTGAGTTGCCCATCGAATATTTCTGAGACCTTAGCTTCCGGACAAAATTCAATGACTATTAGTTGGTTGCCACCAGCGGTGAATTCCAATTGTAGCGCAACGGCGAATTTGCAACAGACAGGTGGCCCAAGTAGTGGAAGCTCGCTTAGCGCTGGAAGTTATACCGTTAATTATCAGGCGAGCAACTCTTGTGGCAATTCTGATAATTGTAGTTTTACCATCACAGTAAATTCTGCTCCTGTTGGAAATGGTGATTATTGCGATGCTGATGCAACAGCTCCATGGAATGAATGGATCAAAGCGGTTTCTTTTGGTAATATAAATAACGCATCTGGAAAGGAGGGTTATGGCGATTTTACTAGTCAAACAGCAGAGGTGAATAAAGGACAAAGTTATTCCCTTGGTATAACTTCAGGCTATAGTTGGCAACAGGATGCTTCAGTAGTCCGTGCATGGATAGATTACAATCAGAACAATACTTTTGAAAATGATGAAGTAGTATTGTCTGAAGATATTCCTTTACAACAAGGAGCCACTTCCGGTCTGGCTAATGCCACGGTGACGATCCCATCCACCGCAGAGGAGGGAACAACAAGAATGAGAGTTGTGTTACAACGAAATGACTTTTTTGATCCATGTGAAACCTTTCAATATGGAGAAATAGAAGATTACGCTATCCAAATCGGAACTGGAGGCGGCGGGAATGGAGGAGGAGGTGGTGGAAGTGGTGGTAGTGGTGGTAATGCGAATTGTGAATCTGAAGCTTCCTTTCCTTGGCAAGAATGGATAAAGCAAGTGTCTTTTGGTGCTATTAATAATACTTCCGCTAAGGAAGGCTATGCTGATTTTACGAATAAAAGTACAACGGTTAATAGCGGTAGTAGTTATCCGATTTCAGTGGCAGCTGGCTTTAGTTGGTTTCAGCATGATGCGTATCTCCGTATTTGGATTGACTATGATCAGGATGGCGATTTTAATGAAAATACAGAAGTTGCCTTTTCAGGTTTCTATGATAAGGATATTTATCTTGGAGCTGCCGAAGGTTTCTTTCAGGGAGACATTGATATTCCTGCTACTGCACAAACGGGTACTGCTAAAATGCGTATTTCATTGCAAAGAAATGAATATGCAACAGCTTGCCAACAATTTACTTACGGAGAGGTAGAAGATTACACAGTAGTCATTGGAAGCGGTGGTGGCGGTGGAAGTGGCGGTGGATCTTCATCAGGAAACTATTGTGAAGCAGAGGGCGACAGGCCATGGGAAGAACACATTTCTAATGTTCAGTTTGGTGGTATTGATAATGATTCTGGTAAAGATCAATATGGAGATTTTACAGCCGTAGAAACCGACATTGAAAAAGGGCAGACCTATGTCATTTCACTACAGCCAAAATTTAGCTATAAACACTACGATGAATATTTCCGGGTTTGGATTGACTACAATCGGGATGGAGATTTTGAGGATAGCGGAGAAACTGTTTTCTCTACCATCAGCCCTGCTGGAGTAAGTGGGACTTTGCCAGATCCAGTTATTGGTACTGTCAATATCCCTCAATCCGCCTTAAATGGAACGACTCGAATGCGTATTGCGATGCAAAGAGAGGATTATGCAAACCCTTGTGAAAACTTTCAGTTTGGAGAAGTTGAGGACTATACTTTAGTCATAAACGGACTGAGCAACCTGCAAGGAGATGACCACTTTTTATACCTTTCTACAAGCAAAAAAAATGGACAAGGGTTACTAAGTTGGAATTGCAATAAACTCGATCAAACAGATTATTTTTTAATTGAACACTCAACCAACAAAGTGGATTTTACAACTATTGAACGGATCGCTAATGAAAACAATAATTTGACAGCTGTAAATTTACTAGCGTTTGATGAAGATCCTTATGAGGGAAGAAATTACTATCGTATTCAACAAGTTTTTACTAATGGTAGCGTGCAGTATTCTCTGGTTCGGTTCTTAGATTTTCCAAGGAAACCTTTGTTCAACTTATTTCCAAATCCTGCCGTCCAAACTTTGTTTGTTGATATGCCGGAAATAAGTGGAGAGGCTGTTTCCGTTTATATTGTAAATGCATTAGGTCAGGAAATGCGAGAATATCAAATAGCGGTATTCCCGACTGAAGCCTGTCGTTTATCTGTAGGCGGAATGCAAAATGGATTTTATCATCTGAAAATGGTCCTTGAAAATGGAAGGATTTTTAGTAAGCCATTTTTGATTGAAAACGGTATGTAGCATAGGAAAACGATTGGAGTCATTTTAAAATGTAAAATTAATTCTGTGAAAGCAAAGTACTTACTGCTGCTGCTGGTCTGCTTCGTGAATCCATTACAAGGCCAAGAGTCAGAAATAACGTTAGACAGATTATGGGTTTCCCAATCCAATGCTAGAGTCTGGGAATTCAATTCTAGTACTAAAGCTTTAATGATTGAAAATTATACAACCAATAAAATCGAGGAATATAAATACAAAAAAGTAGAAGGTAAATATGTGCTAACCAGTGAAGGAGAATTGTCAGAAGAAGTAATTATAAAAGAACTGGGAAGAGATCGAATTCAAATAATTCTTCTGGAATTGGATGTTGTCATAAACTTATACCGATACCAATTTGGACGCACAAAGAAAGAACTGCTATCAAATCTTAATAATAGTTCATTTAAATTGGATTCCTCAGGGACGATTTATGTCTTATTAAAAAATAAAGAACTTTATGCACTGAATCCTGAAGTCAGCTTATCAACGAAAACATGGCGTGTTGATTCTTTATATGACATTGTAAAATTAGAATTGAATAAAAATAAGTTTGTCCTGCTTTCTAAAGAAAATAACACCTATAAATTGGGCGACCTGTCAGAGGATTTTAAAATAATAAATCTGGATGTCAACGAATTGAATTTTGGTGACGAAGAACTAATCGGAAATTGGCGATTTAAAGATCGAGTTTATATTAGAGACGTTGAGGTGAGAGTAGAATTGTTGTTAGAAATAAAAAGTAATAGCACTGGAAAGTTTCATTGGAAGGATTCTATCTTAGGAAAAACCAGCCTTGATGTAAGGATAAAAGAAACGACTACGGAAAATCAATATGAAATATTATACAATGATAAGTTGATGGCCACTTTAGAAATAATGTATCTGGATGAGGAAAATGCTTTTGGAGAAATTATACTAAATAGAGCAGCCGGAATGTATACATCTAAAGAAATTATGTTGAGGAAGGAGAATTAGTTTACTCACATAATAGAGGACACTTGATCCTTTCAAAGGATGGGTTTGTAATGCAACGGGAAAAAGAGGAGGTTTAGGAGCCCGATTTGTAGAAGGGATTATTGCCTATTATAAATATCAGTAATGTAAAGGAAAGAG
>CAZDTI010000632.1:0-4318 GCA_964508085.1 uncultured Saprospiraceae bacterium
TAGCAAAAATGGTTTCCACTCAAATCGGACAGTTATTAATGTTGAGTCCCTTAGTTCTTAGACGAATTCCCTGTTCCCGAGTAAATAACAAACATGGGCATCTCAAAAGTAAAGTGTACACGTATTGGTTTTGGGATGCCCATGTTTGTTGTTTTATCGAAGAACAATTAAAAAACTTTTATTCAACAACAATCTTTTGACTGTATAAACTGTCAGTTGTTTTCAGTTGAACAATGTACATCCCTGGCGTCCAATTCCCAACATTGATAATTTCGCTATTTGAAGATTGAAGGTTTTCTTTCTGTTCTTGAAAAACTAAGCTCCCTTGAAGGTCATGTACTAAGAGTAAGGCTTGTCCACTTATAGTAGTTTCCCATGTAATCGAAATCTGCTCGCTTGCAATGGTTGGCGTAATTTTAAACAATGGAGATGTTGCCAAGTCAATGGTAGAAACACTCAAATTATTACAAGTACCAAATACGTAGTTTCCTATGGAAACCATATCGGGACTATTTAATTCAATGATGGCAAAACGATTGTCATTAAAACTACATTCTTCAGGTATCGATTCTTCCGTCCCCCAAGCGTTACCATTTAAATATTTGTACTCCAAGAACTGGATTGGTTTCATCACATCAACCGTAACTTCGTAAGTATCATCTCCAATATCACTCATTAGTGTGCCTTCAGGATTCCACCCTTGAAAGCTACCTGCGACATGTACACCATCTGCGGATGCCACTGCCCCATCTAAGTTAACGTTGAATACAACAGAACGAGTTGGTATTGGATTGGCGCAGCCTCCAAAAGTTGCTACCGGTAAGTCAACATCTCCAGCATCTTTAATGATGAATAATCTATTGTTATCTCCATTGCCACAACCAGCGCCTGGCGTTTCCTCCATTCCCCAATCGTTACCATTGACAAATTTATATTGCAAAACACTAATGGAAGAGAAAACAGGAATAGTTACTTCGTAGATACCACTACCCCCATCTGTCATCGCTGTTCCACCTGGATTCCATGCTTGAAAATTACCAGCTACATGAACTCCATTTGCCGAGATGGTTTGTCCAGTCATGTCAACACTAAACTTAACCATTTGTGTTTCCACACTAGAAGGGCAATTATTAAACGGAGTTGCAGGAAGCGTAACATCAGATGTTGGAGCAGTAAAAATTCTATTGCTCCCCCCAATGGTACATGCTCCTGGAGCAGCTTCCTCTGTTCCCCAGGCATTTCCATTTAAATATTTGAATTCATAATCCGTACCTGGTTTTAGGTCTAGCGTAACGGAATAAATATTACTGCCTTGGTCAGTCAACATATTAGCATCTGTAGTCCAGCCATTCAAGCTTCCGGCGATATGAACGCCATCTGCGGAAACGGTTTGTCCAGTCATGTCAACTTGGAAGGTAACTTGTACTTGTGCAAAAACACTAATGGCCATTGCAAGAGAAAATAGGGTAAATAAAAATTTCATGTTTGATCGTTTTTTAGTGATTTCTTAATCTATTTAGAACTATTCAGCACTGCGCTTTGAAAAGTTGATCGGATGACTTTGAGGCCATCAGATGAAGTCCACGAAGCACCTAATTTACTGAACAGTTACTCTATTTAAAAATAAAATTCGTAGTCCTTGAGCCGTTACTTTTCGTCAGCTCTAAAAGATATATTCCGTTATTTAATCCACTCATATCTATTTGGAAAGTCTCCTCTGTTACTACAGCTTTTTTCATGATTTGTCCTATACTATTGTAAAGGATTAACTCACCTGCTGCATTAGTAATGTTTAATTTATCTTGAACAGGGTTTGGATAGGTGATAACTTTAGAATTGCTTAATTTGAGATCAACTATTATAATGTTTGAATATGCAAACTGGCCATCAAAATCTATTTGCTTTAATCTATAGTAGTTGCTACTTTGAATTGGAGCCTTGTCGAGAAAGTGATAATTTTGAGTAGTTGTAGATCGTCTATTCCCTTCTATAAAATCCAGCATTTCCCAGTTTACCCCATCCTTGCTGCGGTCGATCTGAAATCCACGATTGTTCTCTTCTGAAGCTGTTTGCCAATTGAGAGAGATCCCATTTTGAGTTTCGTTTCCTCTAAAAAACAATAGTTCTACAGGCAATGGAGCATCACTTTCTGTACATGTTCCGAATACATAGATGGGCAAATCTACTGTAGAACCAGCTCCTTCTATCACATATTCTCGATTGCTATTAGAATTTACACATGGCGCTGGAATGGTTTCTTCAGTACCCCAGGCATCACCATTAAGGTATTTATATTGTATAGTAGTTAGCGTGGATAATACGGTAACAGTTACCTGATAAATGTCATCACCAATAAGCGTCATTGTAGTTTGGTTCGGGGACCAACCATTAAAATTACCTGCTACATGAACGCCATTTCCAGAAACAGTTTGCCCAGTCATGTCAACCTGAAAGGTAACCATCTGTGTTTCATTTGGAGTTGGGCAGCCACCAAAAGGAGTAAGCGCTAAAGTAAGATCGCTTGCCGGAGCGGTAAATACTCTGTTGTTATTGATGGCGCAAGCTGCAGGAGGAGTCTCCTCTGTGCCCCAATTATTTCCATTTAAAAATTTGTATTCATAATCATTACCTGGCATTAGACTCATCGTGATTGCATAGATATCACCACCTTGATCGGTCAGCGTGTGGGAACTCGTGTTCCAACCATTAACGCTTCCAGCAATGTGAACACCATCTGAAGAAATAGTTTGTCCGGTCATATCTACTTGAAAAGTGATATCAACTTGTCCAAAAATATTTCCGATAAGGAGTGTAAAAAAAAGAGTAAAAGAAAATTTCATTGTGGACTGTTTTTAAAGTTATAAATGATTAATTGTTTCGAACAAGACTATTGTTTGGTTATGGTTTTTAAAATTGGGGAACGGTTAGATTGATTGATGGCCAACAGATAAATTCCGTTTTCATAAACACTCATATCAATAACAAAGGTGTCATCTGTTATCTTGAAAGTTTTCACGGCTTTCCCCAAATAATTGTAGAGGGTCAATTCGCCAGTAGCATTGAGAACAGTCAAATTGTTTTTAACTGGGTTTGGATAAGCAACTATAGTTGGTTTTTTAAATTTGACATCAACCGAAACGATATTGGAATATTCAAATTGACCATCAAAGTCAATTTGTTTTAATCGATAGTAATTTATTCCTTCAAAAGATCTCCAATCTAAATAGTTATAGTTCTGAATTATTGATGTTGTTTTATTGCCTTCCACAAAATCAAGATCCACCCAGTTTTTACCATCTAAGCTACTCTCAACTTGAAAGCCGAGGTTGTTCTCTTCTGTAGCTGTTTGCCAATAAAGTTCAATCCCATTTGATTTTTCTCTTGCCTTGAAAAAAGTTAATTCAACCGGCAAAACTAAAGGCACTTCATTACAGGTTTCAAATTCATAGACTGGTAACTCAACAGTATTACCTGCCCCTTCTAAAAGGGATTCACGATTACTATTTGCGTTGGCACATGGAGCGGGTACCGTTTCTTCAAGCCCCCATGAATTTCCATTAAGATATTTATACTGAAGAGTAGTGATAGATGACAATACCGGCAAAGTAACTTGATAAAAGTCATCACTAAGGAGAGTCATCATAGTTCCGTCTGGAGTCCAGCCGTTAAAATTCCCAACTACGTGAACGCCATTTGGAGAAATAGGGAGTCCCTCCATACTGACCGTAAAAGTTACGGTTTGTGTTGGGTTTGGAGACGGACAGCCACCAAAAGGAACCATTGATAAAGTCATATCAACGGAAGGAGCGGTAAAGATTCGATTATTTCCTCCTACGCTACAAGCCCCAGGCGGTGTCTCCTCTGTTCC
Source organism: uncultured Saprospiraceae bacterium (assembly GCA_964508085.1). Classification (GTDB taxonomy): domain Bacteria; phylum Bacteroidota; class Bacteroidia; order Chitinophagales; family Saprospiraceae; genus CALGLS01. The sequence goes on from CAZDTI010000632.1 coordinate 3,869, forward strand.
CCATACATTTCCGTTTAAGAATTTATATTCATAATCATCAGCTGGAGTTAGACTGATCGTGACTGCATATATATCACCACCTTGATCGGTCAGCGTGTGAGAACTTGTGTTCCAACCATTGAAATTTCCAGCGACATGAACACCGTCGGTTGAAATGGTTTGCCCAGACATGTCAACTTGAAAGGTTATATCTACTTGTCCAAATAAGTTGATAAAGAGAAGGGTAAAAAAGAGTGTAAAAGTTTTTTTCATAACTTTTGTTTTTGCAGTAAAAAAATAGTTTAAGTTATTGTTTACGTAATTCTTAGAGTATGTAAGAGAATTGTTTTTTTTGTAGGCTAGTTGCTAGTTTTGAAGCATGCATTTAATACCCTTCGTTTTGAGTAAGGTTAGGGTTTCTATCTAATTCGGTTTGAGGAATAGGCCAAAGTAATTGATATTCCTGTACGT
>CAZDTI010000633.1:0-1339 GCA_964508085.1 uncultured Saprospiraceae bacterium
TACTGTAGTGAAGGATCAATTTGCAGGAATAGATCTGGTTGTTGTTGGAAGTTCAACGGATAATTACATTCATGCTTTTGAGCAAACTTTTCCGGATTTAAATTTCGAAGCCTATAGTAATCCAAATAATCCATCGATTATTATGACTGACAATGAAGGGAATGAATGGGATGCTTTTGGAACGGCTATTTCAGGGCCAAAGGAAGGACAGGAACTAAAAAGCGCTCCTTCGTTTATGGGCTACTTTTTTAGTTTTGCGACTTTTTATCCTGGGGTGGAAATTCATTAATGATCTCCTGTTCTGATCACCAGCTCTAAGAAGCCAAAATAGCTCTATCCGCTTTGTTAATTCCAATAATAGTTAATACCCCTATTGGCATAAAGAAAATCCATTGGGGGACTAATAATCCGTAATAAAAGCCGGCAAGAATAAAGGGCAAGCAAAAACTTAGATTCAAATAGCCAATCAATTTTATCAACTCGGTATTCTTTGAATACTTCTTATGGAATCCAGCCAACAATAAGACATAAGAAGTTGCCAATAGGATAATGGTAACCATATGCCAGGCTCCCACCATTTGAGAACCTTTTGCTATGGGTAATGAAGTTTCTAACATTGGATCTACAAGATCTACCTGACCACCAACCAAATGTAGAAAGAAGGTTAAGAGGTTTAGTCCACCTGCGATAATCCAATAGTTGTTTCGAGTATTCATTTCTTAAAAATTTATGAATTGTCTGAGTTCTTTTTTAACGACAGTTTTGTAATTCCTACCTTGTTTTTTGTAGCGTATCATTTCGTGATAGCCTATCAAATATTTGTAGAACAAACTTGATTTCTCTTTTGCCTCTTTAGCAGAAAAACCCATTTCCATTAGTATGTTCTTTGTAAATTCAATTCTTTGATCGTCTATTCCTTCGACAATGGATTGAATGTTTTTATTTTTGGAAGCATATCTTTTTAGGAAAAAAATAAAATCCAGATAGGGTTCTTTCTTGAATGCCAGCTCTATTAATTTTTCAAATTTTTCTTTTCCTGACTTTTTCTTTTCTGTCGCAGTTATTATTTCATTCGTACTTGTTGCTACCCAAAATGCTATTATCTCCTCAACAAAATCTTTCTTTGACTTAAAATGCCAGTAGAAACTTGACTTATTCACTTTCAGTTTCGAAGCCATTTTTTCAACGATAATACCATTCATTCCATCTTCAGAGAATAAGAGGTATCCGAGCATAATCCAGTCCTGTTTTTTTGCGATAATTTTTGGCATAATTAGACGGTAGCGTTTAGTTGTACAAATGTAGGGAAATAGTTTATTAGACGCAAGCGTTTAGTAAA
>CAZDTI010000633.1:1439-4304 GCA_964508085.1 uncultured Saprospiraceae bacterium
TACATTGTTAATGTGCAGCAGTTTGGAGTGGAAGATGGTCTTGCTGGTAGAGATGTAGAAAGTTTATTTGTAGATAAGGATGGGTTTCTTTGGGTCTCTGGGCACGATTATATGCAGCGGTATGATGGATATGAGTTTAAATCTTATGAGCTAACAGGAACGAGAGGAAAAGTTAAGAATGTATTCCGTATTAGTCAAGACAAAGAAGGTTGGTTTAGACTGTTGGTAGGGTATAATATAAACTCGCCCCAGATGGATATTTTATTTTTTGATCCCATTACTGGTGAAACAATATCTAAAGAAGAAAAATTAGGACAGTCCTTCGCCGCTCAATTAGACTTGGCATTGGATAATTATAACTATGATGTAGCAACAATCGAAGAACAGAACGATTTGATGTATTTTTCAGGAAATAACCATATTCTTCTGCTTGATTATCAGAAAAATAGTCTGGATACCATACCGCTTTCTTTTTATAATAAAGGAAAATTTAAAATTGAATTTATTGATTCAAAATCAATCTTTTGGTGTCGTCGTTCAGGTGGGACTGAAACCGCTTTATTAAAAGTGAGTGCAGAAGGAGTGCTCCTTGATTCTTTGCAGCTGGAAAATAGAGCTTACCATTATCATTTAAGAATAAGAGAATGGGAAAACCAGCTCTATGTCAAAGAAAATCATCAGGACAATATGAGAGTAGGCGTGGGGAATACGGAAAGAAAAAAGGAAGGTCAAGATTGCTTCTATAAATTAAAGGAGGATGGAAGTCTTCAGAAGATATTTAAACCGCCTTTGGGTTATCGAATTCTTAAGTTTTTTGATGGACGAATCTGGTGTATTAATGAACTAGGATGGAAAGTTTATAATCTTTCTGGTGAACTAGATTTTGAACTAAAAAAAGAAAATTACGGCAATGAATTATTTGACCTGTTCAATTATGCCGAATTTAACAAAGATAATACTGGTAAAGTTTTTTTTGGAGCTGCTTTTGGCTTGAACATTATTGAAATACAAGAAAATCCATTTACTAAATATTTTTCAAACTATAAAAAAGAAAAACTTCCCATAGAGAATTCGGCAAGAGGAATTTACGATTCAAATGATGAGGTGATTGCGAATCTTGAATTTGGAGGCTTAGTTAGTTCTTCGAAAGAAAATCCAGATACCTTTACAATGCATGCGCCTCATTCCTACGAAGGAAAAAAAACAGGGATGTATGCGGGGCGTCCAATAGTTAGGGACCTTCAGGGGAATTATTTTGTCGCCGAGATTGGTTATGTGCGAAAGTGGTCTCCAGATTTTGCAGCTGAAAAAAAGTTTTATCTACAAAAATATGAAGATATATGGTCCTTGTTTATAGATGAGGAGGAATGTCTATGGATAGGTGGAAATATCGCTGTCGGCTTGATTTGTAAAGGGGATTCTTTGATAAAAGAGTATTCACATAAAGTCAATGGAATTGGACTGGATAGACTTAGTATATATCAAATTCAAGAGGGCAAACCAGGTAAGCTTTGGTTCAGTACAGAAAATGGTTTATATGAATTTGATAAAACGGCAAAAAAAATTGTAGCGCATTATCATTCTAAGGCTGATGCCGGATTTTTTATACCAGTTGATTTTATCTATTATCTTCATATAGATCGTGATAATAATAAATGGCTAGGGACTAAAATGGGGCTGGTTTTTTGGAACACGAAAACTAACGAAAAACGGTTATTTAATCGGAATGACGGACTGTCTAATAATGTCATTTACGCCATTAAAGAAGATGATTATAATCGTCTTTGGTTAAGTAGTGATTATGGGATAATGTCTTTTGATAAAAAGAGCTTTGCGGTCCGTACTTATTTACCAAAAGATGGAACAAGTGACAACGAATATAACAGAGTCGGACATCATCAGTCGAAAGATGGACGTATTTATTTTGGTAGCCTTAATGGCGTTACAGCTTTTCACCCAAAAGACTTTATCAGTGAAGAAGAAACATATCCGGCTGTAGTCATTGCGGATTATGAAATTTTTGACGGTTCTGAAACAAAACTACTCAACAAAACAAGAGAATTATCGGATACGAAAACGATTACGTTCCATCCAAGTGACCGCTATTTTAAACTAAAATTTGTGCTCCCCACCTTTGATGAGCAGAATAAAATTCTCTATGGCTGGAAAATGAAAGGGGTCTACGAAGATTGGAATTACCAAAAAGAGAACACCCTGCAATTCTCTGCTCTACCTTATGGAAAACACGAACTTCGTATCAAAGGACAAGGAGTTAGTGGAGGTTGGTCACCAAAAGAACTAGTCATTCAAGTCGATGTTTTAAAACCTTTTTACTTACAAGGCTGGTTCTTAATTTCTGCTGTTCTTTTTATCTTGTTTGCTTTCTGGCGATACAATACTTATCGGATTAATAAACTGCGCAAGGACAAAGAAAGATTGGAACAAGACATAAAAGAAGCCACCGCCGAAATTCAAGCAGCTAACACAAAAATACAAGAAGATAAGACCTTTATAGAACAACAAGCAGCCGAGCTAAAACAACTCGATCAGTTAAAGTCACGTTTCTTCGCCAATGTATCTCATGAATTGCGTACACCGCTTTCCTTAATGATCGGTCCGATCAAAAATCTTTTGAAAAATGGGGCACATTCTGAAAAAGATAGAAAGTTGTTGGAATTCGTCAAACGAAACAGCCTGCATCTTAAAAACTTAGTCAATGAAATTCTGGATCTCTCCAAATTGGAAAGCAATAAGATGGAATTACAGGAAAGTCCCGTAGCTTTCTATGAATATGTGCGGAGTCATATGTCTCAATTTTATTCTTTCGGTAATAGCGAGTTGATTTCATTTACAACCAACTTTCCT
>CAZDTI010000634.1:0-4286 GCA_964508085.1 uncultured Saprospiraceae bacterium
TAATATGGAATACGCCCTAACTTATTTCATACTCAAGTTAAAACTAGTCGTATATTGACCGCTTAGACCACTTCTCTCCTACGTTCACTCGCGCTCTCACGTTCGCTCGGCAAATGCTCTGGCATTTAACCGAACCGGCTCGTGGCCTCTGGCCACTTAAATGATTCAACCTAACTGGCCTACTACTATGAACATCATATCGACTTGTACTTTTATTGTTATTCACTATGATAGAATTCAATTAACCGCAAGAAAATTTATCGCTTCAACTCATAGATTAAGATGAGTAAAAAAATCATAGTCACAGAAACGAATAAAGTGTACAGTACATTTTTCAAAGCTCTCGCTGATTTGCTAAAAATAGGTTCATCTTCGTAATACTGTTTGTAAATATGACGCATTATTCTTTGAGGAATTAAAAAACAAATCATCATACTACTTCCTGTTAAAAAGTCATCAGAATTCTCGCTTAGATAGAAACGGTCTAACAAATTTGCTAATAGTATGAAAAGTAATGAGGTAGATAAAAAGAGGTTATAAATCTTCCTTTCGCCTAAATTATCATGTTCTAACATCGCCCATCCAAAAGGTGTAACCCCAAGAAAAAGGTATACCCCACTAGGAATTTCAATCCAGCTCCCTATTAAATGAACCACAAAAATCAAGACAGTATATGAGCATAAAACCTTAAGAAATCTTGATATAATTTTATCATTTTCATTCATCATCCATGATTAATCACGATCACATTACCTTTCTCCCGCCTTCACTACTCGTTCGATAAATCCTCCGACATATAACCAAACCAGGAAAAAAAGAATTCGCTTACAGGTCCACTGTAGAAAGAAGCCCCCTACTCCACCACCACCCCACTCACAAAAACCCCATCTCCCAACAACACTCGCACCACATAAACCCCAGCCCCAAAACCCTCCATATCAATCTCAAAATCCCGCACAGAAACCGTCTCCAATCCCGTCCAAACCACTCTTCTCCCCAACACATCAAACACCTCCACACCCACTTCTTCCGCTCCCTCCAAATCAACCCCAACTACAAACCTACCCGTCGTCGGATTCGGCGAAATATCCACCGCTCCAGCCAAATCAATCTCCTCCACCGAAATCAAACTCGGCACCTCGATATCAGCAGACAAGAACATACAACCATTCGCATCTGTAATTAAAACCTTGTAATTCGCCGCAGACTCCAGATCACTAATATTTTGTTCCATAGAAATGATGTCACCACCCAGTACCCAGGTATAAGTGTATGGCGGCGTCCCACCAAGCCCTTCGATGGTGATCGCCCCATTCGACATATCCCCCACCTCTCCGACTACATCAATGATCGAAACACTCAAGGGAGGCGGCGCTATGATGGTGCCTTGAGCCGTATTCGTACAATTATTATTATCCGTGATCGTAACCGTGTAAATCCCGGGCGCTAAATCCGTTGCCGTAGCTGTGCTTTGTCCCATCGGATCATCCCAGAGGTAAGTATAACCGGCCGTTCCGCCTTCTGCAAAAGCAGTAGCAGTACCATTCGTTTCTCCAAAACAAGTCACATCTGTGGTCGTCGGAATAGAAGCCAACAAAGGATTCGTGGGGCCGACGATAGAAACGGCGATCGTTCCACTACAAGCATTGGCATCCGTGAAAGTCACCTCATAATCTCCTGGCAACAAAGTGGTTTGCACCGCTCCTGTTCCGCCACCTGGCCAATTGTAAGTAAAAGGAGCCGTTCCGCCATCTACATTCAAAAAGGCCTGACCAGTTGCTTCCCCAAAACAAGGAACAGTTGTCGTCGACTCCACCAGACCAATTGTAGGTGCTGGTTCTGAAATCGTAGCTGTTGCTATATTCTGACAAGCATTGTCATCCGTGATTGTTACGGAGTAAGAACCCGGTGGTAGGTTCTCCAACGTCTGCGTAGTCGCTGCATTAGACCATTCGTAAGTCGCTCCCGTTCCGTTCATTAAATCGGCGGTCAGTACGCCATCATTAGCCCCGGAACAAGAAATATCCGACACCGCAATCTCAACCGCCAATTGACAATCGAAGCTATTGACACTTACTGTAGCAATCTGGCTACAATTATTAGCGTCGTAAATTACTACGGAATAAAAACCAGCTGGAAGTCCATCTATACTTTGCGTAGTTTCATTGTTATAACTCCAGAGGTAAGTATAAGGTGGAGTACCACCAGTTGGGGTTGCCGTAGCAGTTCCGTCGTTGGCATTTTGTCCGGTTTCTGCAGTGGCAGTTGCATTTGCTATAATTGGTTGTGGATTGGTAATGGCCGCAGAAAAAATCTGGGAGCATCCTGCTGCGTTTTCTACCGTTACAAAATAAATACCGGCCGTGAGGTTTTCTCTGAGTTCATCTGTGTTTCCATCATTCCAATTGATGGCAAAAGGCCCGGTACCATTGGAGACATCTACAAAAGCCAAACCATCCGTTCCGTTGTAACAAGAAGCACCCACTACATCCAAGTTGGCGCCGAGTACACAAGGCAAGCTACCACAATCCACCGTTCCACTAATCGCTAATTCACATCCAACCGAGTCCGTCACCACGGTAAAGTAGTCTGCCCCGGTCACTAAGGTATCGCCAGCATTATCTCCTTCTACCGTGTATGCTCCCTGACCTCCCGTAGCCAAAATATCCAAAACAGAAACACCACTATTAATGCAGTTCGTTTCAATGATAACGGCCAAAGGATCGAAAACCAAAGAAGTAGAGGCCATGTCCACGATACTCAAACAAAGATCGCCTAAGACATAACCAAAACCATTTTGCGCCGCAGCGACTTGCAGAAAATAAGTCTCACCAGGCACTAAGTCCATTACTGGAAAATAACCAGAGCAATAGAGTGGATTTTCAACACAAAGTATTTCTTCAAAATTAGTACAGGTACCACTGTACACGGAAACCACATGAGGGAAATTTGTTCCTGTGTTCAATTGTACCCCTCCAGAAGCTGGCGCAGTAAATTCAAACCATACATTGGCAGTTGGGAAAATTTCACAACTAGGACTTGGTCCATCAAAACCAGCAAACTGATTTGCACCTTCCACACAAGCGCCATCTATGGTAACCGCCGTTGCGTTTCCACAAAGGTCATTACCAACGACCTCGGTTTCTGGCGTTTCTATTTGCATACAAACATTGCCTTCTAAGGTCGCGAAAAATCCGCCGATTTGTACGTAGTAAGTATTTCCTATTGTTAGGTTTTCTAAGAGCAAGCGTTGGCCAAATTGGTTGACGGCAACTTCCGTTAAATTGCCACAAGCTCCAGAGTAAACTGAAATCACATCTGCAAAGTCAGCCCTAGTACTCACTTCTAAGCTAGCGGCTGTCGCTAAAAAAGAATACCAAATATCGGATCTGGTTTTTAAATTCAAGGATGGCTCCGGCCCGATAAAGTCCGCATTTTCATTAGAACCTTCTGTACAATTGATCGCATCGACAGTCAATGCAATTGCGTTGTTACAAATGTCATTAAGCGGCGTAGGAGGAAAAGAATCAACCTGATCTACTGACAAACAAAAATCACCTTCCCGTAAACCAAAATCAGCATCTACTCCAGACACCCGGATTAAATAAGAGGTTCCAAAGTTCACATTCATATAAGCCGTCTCTCCGGTAAAACCATGTTCATCCCGATTGAAACAAGCCACATCATTCATCGCTGCACAATCGCCTTCAAAGACCGTAATCAAATCATTGAAGTTCGAAGCCGTTTCCATTTTCACAATCCCTGTTATTGGCGAATCAAAACGATACCACATCGAACCAATATTTCTTTCAAAGCAAGAAGGCGCAGCTCCTGTAAAAATTGCAGTGCTATTATTATTCGGCAAACAGTTCTCCCCCAATCCCACATCAATAGCATTAGCACATACATCATTCAAAACACCCAACCCCGTCACTGCTATATTATCCAATCCCAACCACCAACCTTCATCACCTCCATCATCATAATGAAAAATGATTTGCATGGATTCTGTTCTAAAAGAAGACAGATCCAGACTTAAGGTTTGGTAATTATTAAATTGTTCTCCCGCAATAGCATCATAATATTCGCTCACCAACCGAACGGTCGTTCCATCAAAAACAAAAACAGAAAAATGCTCCAGATCTTCCTGCTTCCTAAAAACCACATCGAAGCTTAAATTATATTCCGCATAAGCTGCTCCATCAAAAACCGGAGAAGTTAAACGTACCACAGAAGGCAAGGTATTTCCACCATTCGCTTCATCATCAAAAAAGGCAAAGCAAGAC
>CAZDTI010000635.1:0-4279 GCA_964508085.1 uncultured Saprospiraceae bacterium
GCCCGCCTCGACGGCAGTCGGGCTGGTTTGGTTCTTTGTTTCAAGACAAAGAACAACCCATGCAACAATCATTCGAGATTTTTGAAAATGGATTGGTTGTTCAAATCAAATGCAACGTCAACATCAATTCGCTCTATCGGGCCTTCTAGTGTAAAAAAACAAAAATTATAACAATCAGCGAGACGGCTTTCCGAACTTTAGCAAGGCACGACTTGCCAATTCACGAAGTTCAGAAAACCTCCATCTCTCCCAACAAAAAAAAGACACCACCAATCACAAAGATCAATGGTATCCTTTTCACGTATTAAACGAAGTTAAACGTTTATATAAACAGTTTATTTAAACTTATATATGAATCACCTCTCCATAAGCCGCTGCCGCTGCTTCCATCACCGCCTCACTCATCGTTGGATGTGGGTGAACCGTCTTGATGATTTCATGCCCCGTCGTTTCTAGCTTACGGATGGCAACCACTTCTGCAATCATCTCCGTTACGTTGTAGCCCATCATGTGCGCGCCAAGGAGCTCGCCATATTTAGCATCAAAGATCAACTTAACGAAACCTTCTTTTGCTCCAGAAGCACTCGCTTTTCCAGATGCAGAGAATGGGAATTTACCAACCTTAAGTTCGTAGCCCGCTTCCTTTGCCTGGGCCTCTGTATATCCAACTGAAGCGACTTCAGGAGAACAGTAAGTACAAGAAGGAATATTGTTATAATCAATAGGCTCCGGACTGTGACCTGCTATTTTTTCTACACAGATGATTCCTTCCGCAGAAGCAACGTGTGCCAAAGCAGCACCAGGTACCACATCACCAATGGCGTAAATGTTAGCCTCGCTGGTCTTGTAAAATTGATCAACCGTTATTAAACCACGATCTGTTTTGATACCCAACTCTTCCAGACCGATGTTTTCCGTGTTTGGAGAAACCCCAGTTGCTGAAAGTACAATATCACAGTCGATTACTTCAGTCGTTTCTTTCTTTCTGTTTGTAACAGTAACCTTACAGCCTTTACCAGAAGTGTCTACTTTGTCTACAGAAGTATTTCCTAAGACTTTAATACCCTTCTTTTTGAAAGCGCGACCAAGCTCCTTGGATACATCTGCATCTTCACGAGGCACTAATCCTTGCTCCATGTATTCAACGATGGTAACTTCTGTACCTATGGAGTTATAGAAATAAGCAAACTCAGTTCCGATGGCCCCTGCACCGATAACCACCATTTTCTTAGGTTGTTTAGCTAAGGACATTGCTAGACGGTAGCCAATTACTTTTTTATTATCGATTGGTACATTAGGCAACGCTCTTGCACGTCCACCAGTGGCAACGATGATGTTTTTAGCAGAGTAACGAGTCGTTTTGCCAGCTTCATCTGTTACATCTACTTTGGTGCCTTTTGCCAGTTTACCGGTTCCCATAATGACGTCAATCTTGTTCTTACGCATTAGGAAGTTCACTCCTTTACTCATTCCATTGGCTACATCACGGCTACGAGAGATCATGCCTTTGAAGTCCGCTTCCGCTCCTTTTACATTGATACCATAATCTGAAGCATGGCTAATATATTCAAAAACCTGTGCAGATTTCAGCAAAGCTTTGGTTGGAATACAGCCCCAATTGAGACAAATACCACCAAGTGATTCGCGCTCCACAACAGCTACTTTCATTCCCAATTGTGATGCTCTAATGGCAGCTACATAACCGCCAGGCCCACTTCCAATAATGATCAGATCGTAATTCATATTATCTATTCTTTTTTTAGTTTTTGAAAAACGCTGCAAATATAGAAAAAGGATGGGGCTTCTTCAATGTTGAAAGTCATCGAGTTTATCTATTTTACTTTAGAATGATGTGAATTGTAATAGTTTTAAGTGAATTTGCATGAAAATGCTGTTAAATCCAGCATAAGCCTTCTTTTTATCGCGGATCTGGTTATTCTTTAATCTCAAAATCTCCATTTACCACATTCAAAATCTCTGCTCCATGGCTTCCGTAAATCACCTCTCCCTTCTCATTATTAGTAGATAAAATCTCAATACCTTCCCATTGCTCTCCACAATCGTTATAAAGATGTGCACCATCCAAAATTAATTTACCGCCAGGGTAGACCGATATCTTCGCACCTTTAGGTAAAGCAACCTTGCAGCGAATGGACAAAGAGCCACCTTTTTTAATCTCAATGTGGCTTTCCATGTCCTTTGCTCCATTCCAGGCAACTTCGTCTTCTATGACTATTTTCTTTTCTTTATCCAGTGTACACCAAGTTTTTTTAATCATATTTCGTAGTTTTCTCTTGCGGCCCATGCCCATCATGTTTTGATGAGCTTTAGATATTTGACAAGGGGTCCACGAACTGGAGTGTATGTTGTAATCCATAAAATTGTTACTCCATTGGTCTTTGCAAGGGCCTTCTTTGGTCGCACCGAAGCAGTTTGGGTGGGAAGGTGTGTCATCACATCCATCGTTTCGAGTCCAACTATGGTTGAGCCCCAGGTTATGCCCTATTTCATGATTTAAGTTCTTTTGAGCGTACCACATACCTTTTGGTGTTTTAAACCTTTTACCGTTGGCTTCCCAAATAGTATCCTGAACATCATAGTGCCAGCCAATGACTTTTACCCAGCTGCCAAAGGCGACACCGTTACTATTACGGTTATAACCAGCAGAGAGTGCACTATCTTGAGGGAAATCTAAAACGAAAATATTCATCACGCTGTCTTTTTGAATCCCATACTTTTTATAGACCTTCCGATCACCATTGTTTTTCTTTGGACCATTGTTCATCACGTAATACATATCGTCATCGTAGTGAAAGTAAATGCCATCGTCACCTGGACGGTTTGGATCAGGAGTGAGTTCGTAACGGTAGCGCATTGGAATTACGGGAGTGTTATTACCAACTGGAAGTCGCATAGGTTTGTTGCGGTTTAATTTTGAGTTGGCACATTTCAAGACTTCATTGACAAAGGTAACTCCGGTTTTTTCATCAAAATTGGCTGTTCCTGCAGTGTTATTTACTATATGGAAGTTTACCTTAATATACTTCAAGGGGGTATGATTTAAGTGTAAGGTATCGGGTAGGTAATTAAACAGTTCCTTACAAGGGTCTTCTCCAGCATTATCATAGCTAACAGGAATGCCATTTCGAAACTCAGCTGGATAACTTAAAAGGAAGCTACGTGTCATTTTTTTTTGGCAACCAAAGTAAGCCAGTACGCAAATAAACAGAAATAGATAACGGTACATCGGTAGTATTTTTGTATAAATGAAAAAGAGGGTTAATTTTGGGGCAAGTTCTTACTTATTAATAATATTTATAACAATTAATTCCATTCTATGAAAAGTAATTTATTGCTGACCCTGTTGTTTTCTTTTTGTTTTTTGCTAGGCTGTAAGAATGAAAAGACTTCTACTGCTACTGATAATGCTATTGAAGTAGGAAACTCTATTCCCGAATTGGAAAAAGCATTGGAAACCAACCTAGATAAGACCCATGCACAACAATTGCTTGGTTTGTATCAACAATATATTGACGGACATCCAGACGATAAAGTCACTAATGCCAGCTATCTATATAAGACCGCTTCCTTACTGGCTCGTCAAAATCAATATCCTGCCGCTGCGACTACGCTAATGAATGTATTAGTCAATTATAAAGGTAGTGAAGTAGAAGCTTCTTCACTGCATTTGCTTGGTGATTTGTACAAAGACAATCTTAATTACCCCGCTCTTGGCCAAGATTTATTACATTTCCTTTCAACCAGTCATCCGAATTATAAAGAATCGGCAGCTGTAAAGAAGTCTTTACAAGGTAATGCCAAGTCACTTGCAGAAAGAGTTAATGAAATTGCAAGTAGTATCTATGATGAAGAGACAAAGTTGCCAAATGCTCGAATGGCCAAAAAATACATTGCTGCCTGTGAAGTAAACGGATTAACAAATTCCAACGATCAAACAGCTGCTGAATTATTACTCAAAGCAGCGACAACAGCTAGAACAACGGCACGTAATCCACAAAAAGCATTGAATATCTATGATTGGGTATACACTCAATTCCCAGGTTATGAAAAAGCATATCAGGCGCTTTTTCTAAAAGCTTTTACCTTGGACAATGATATGAAGAAATTTGATGAGGCAAAGGTATTCTATCAGGAGTTCCTGGATAAATATCCGGATGATGAATTTGCTGTTTCTACAAAATTCTTGTTAGATAACCTCGGGAAGTCTGATGATGAAATTATTAAGCAATTTGAGAAGAAGTGATTCCTCGGCTCGCTG
>CAZDTI010000636.1:0-4257 GCA_964508085.1 uncultured Saprospiraceae bacterium
AAGCAATACAACCGATTAGAAGAACGGAAAAATAGTTTCTTGATTTCATGATTTTGATTTTTTAATTATTGAATGGTAGTAAGGGTGGTGGTTAAATATAGTGGGTTTGTTTTTTAGGGTAGATGAGGTAGATGAGGTGGATTGGGCCTTCCTTCTATCGTAAATTGCTACGATAAAAGGAAGACCTCAGCCATCCACTCAAAATGACGAAGAGTCAAGTAAAGTGATTCTATTCCTTCACTTCATAGCCCTTTTCCTTCGCCAACTTATTAATATTCATAATTACATTCTCTTGTAGACTAGCCTCCTTTTCATTAGATCGATTTTCAGCTTTGTACACCCGTCTCTTTTTGTCCAGTTCCTGAATTTCCTCTTGGATTGCAGATCTTCTAGAAGCAACAACTTGGATTTTTAATTCCAATTCTTCAATTGTCAAATTTTGCAAAGTATCTGCGTGGATCTCAGCTGTTTGCAATACGTTTTTGTCATTTTCATAAGCATCTACCAAATCCCATTCTGTAGCTTTATATTTTTTTGAGCTTTTAAAGGCAGCTCGATCACCTACATTAGACATACTGTATGAGCCAGCGTTTGTGTCTTGCTTTCTTTGGTTTTCTTTTTTCGCCTTCCCTTGTGTTCCATAAGGAATGTAAGTTTCATTTAATTCGCTATTCAATTTTTTAATTTTTTCGTCGTAAGGAGTCGGAACATAAACCGTCGCTCTGTTTTGCTCAATAAAAAGGTAATCACCACGTCCTGCAATAGCACCTGCTTTCCATCGTTCATTTATCCCCGCTTGTTCGCCACCACAATAAATGGTGTTAATGGTTATGTCATGCTCCACTGCATTTTGACAAGCCGTCTTAAAAGAAACTGGCCCTTGACCAAAGCCTTCGTTTCCAGCGATGTACATGATTTTCAAACCATCCCCAGCAATCCAAGTCAAATCATCGAAAGCCGTTTTGATCATAGCTCCACAATATTCTTCACCACCAGAAGTTCGAAGAGAAAATAGTTTTTCAGATACCAAATCCATGTCCGTTGTGAAAGGCGTTAGTTGATTGATCTGATATTGCTTAGTTGCTTTTCCTGGGTTTCCATATTCGTACAAAGCAATTTCTAATACCGTTTCTTGATCATTTTTCACTGTTCGAGCCAGTTGGTTCAAGATATTCCAAAGTTGTGATTTCGCCTGTTCTATCAGTCCACTCATAGAGCTACTAGTGTCCAACAGCAATGCCACCTGGATGGTCTCTTGATCTCCTTTCTTTATAACTTGATTATCTGGAAGGTCGTTATTCGTAATTTGATTATTGATCGGAGTATCCATTAAAAAGCCAACGGTATCAGCGCTGCTTTTTTGGATGATATAATTTGCACAGAGGTAAAAGGCTACCCCAAAGAATCCGAAAAATAGCTTGCGTACGATCATAATTGTTTTATTTAAAGGGTTTGTAAAATGATAACCCAAATGTCAGTTGAAAAAACAATAAATAAAATGCAGACTTGGTTAGGGAGACGGTAGACTTGGTAAAGAGGCCGATTGGCTTGGTAAAGGGTGTTTTGCCGTACTTTTTAAGCTTGACTTTCTGTTAGAGGCTGAGAAAGAGTTGGAAAAGTGTTGTAACTTTGGGAATAACTTTTCGCTTTGTTTGAACGTTTTTGAATTACAAGAACCTCGAAGAGTCCTAAAGCTTTTTTTGTTAAATGCCTAAATAAGGCGATGTCTGTCAAGATAGGATTTTGTCCAATCACAACCATCACGAATGTCAAAACACTTCTTAATACTTTTGATTCTATTTCTATCCGTCAATCTATATGCACAGGATAAGAAGTCATATTCTAAAAACAAACGTAGTAAACAAAGAAGTGCCACAGAGCTCCTTGAACAAGCCAAGACGCTAAAGGAAAAAGATCCAACCGAAGCGATAGCATTGGTAGAAGAGGCCATTAATTCCTTTCGAAACGCTAAAAAAAGAAAAAGGTCAGAAGAGGCAGATGCAATTATATTGTTGGGTAATATCTATGAACAAATAGATCAAAAGGAGTTGGCTATAGAGCGGTACCGCCAGGCGCTTTCTTTAATGAGGAAAAAAGATAGTAATAAGAAAGCTACTGCTTATGAACGACTGGGCCAGTTAAGTTTGGCCTTAACAAATATAGAGGAGGCAGAGGGTTATTTTGAAGAATGTATCTCGTTCAGCAATAATAAAAACCTTTCGCTGATATGTCAAGAAGGTTTGATTGATGTGAAGTTGTTTAGGAACGAAAATGCTGAGGTGACGGAGATATTAGACTCCATTGCTACAAATTATACAGAAGACAGTTTAGTCATTTCTAGGAATGAAGCAAGGCGAGCTCAGAATTATATCCAACAAAATGACTACAATAATGCAGCGGAGTCTTTTCAAAACTCAGTGGATAATCTTCCGGCTAAGGAACCCGATGAAAAAGAATTGTCAATTCCTTTAGAGCAAGCAAAAGAAAAATTGCTGGCCTATGAAGGTGTTAGTACCTCTGATAAGATTGAGATTAGATCAAGTGTAGCCTCCAACGCTAACCTTAAATACAATGCTTCGAATGAGGCTTTAGTGTTGGAGAACTTGGAAATAGCTGAACTTCATGAATCGGATAAGAATTATTCGGATGCGGAAAAATTTGTGGTTGTCGCAAAAGATTTAATTGATGTAAATACAGATGCTGAAGTAGTGGCGGATGTGTTTAAAAAATCTTCAGAATTGAATCAACGAAAAGGACAAATGGATCTGGCACTCAAGGACTTAGAGCGATACACCAAAGCAAAAGAAAGCGCTATTCAAAAGCTGGAACTAGACCTAAAACAGCAAGTCGAAATCGTAAAAGGTCAACAAAAAATAGATCTCCTCCAAAGAGATTATGATCTCGAAGAATCGAATCAAGCGCTATTAGAAAACCGCTTGCGAACACAACAAATTATTACAGGTTTGCTCTCCTTAGTACTTTTAGGTTCTGGGATCTTTTTCTATTTCTTATATAAAAATGTAAAAGAAAAACGAAAGGCAAATCAGTTGCTATTGCTTAAGTCCTTACGGACCCAAATGAATCCCCATTTCATTTTCAATGCTTTAAATTCTGTCAATAATTTCATTGCTAAAAATGACGAAAAAGCAGCGAATAAATTCCTGTCTGATTTTTCTAAACTGATGAGAAAAGTATTGGATTATTCTCAAAAGGACTTCATTTCTTTTGAAGAAGAAGTGGAGTTGAATGAGCTTTACCTTAAGTTAGAGCATTTCCGATTCCGGGATAAATTTGACTACCAATTTGAAAATAAAGTAAGTCAAAAACAGTACAGTCAACTGGTTCCACCAATGCTCATTCAACCTTTTATTGAAAACGCAATCTGGCATGGCTTACGTTATAAAGAAGAAAAAGGGAAGCTGAAAGTAAGTATCGAGGAATTAGGTACAGAACTAATTGTGAGTATCAGTGATAATGGTATCGGTCGAGCAAAATCAAGAGCACTAAAGACTAAGAATCAGAAGAAATATAAAAGCACCGGTATGGAAAATGTATCCAGAAGCATGGCCTTGATTAATGAAATTTACAATAAAAATTATAAGGTAAATATTTCTGACCTCAATGAAAAAGAGGGAACTGGAACCTTAGTAAAAATACAAGTGCCTCTTAGTGATGATTTGTAGTGGTAGACTACCATACCTTTATGCTAAATATGCGACCAATAAGCTAGTGGAAAATTAATAACTTAGCGCTGCTGTTTGCGTTAAGTAATATGCATTTTCAATTCCTTTCATCACTCATTAGTAATAAAACCAAAGATGATTAAATCTACGATCCTTTCTGCTATTCTTCTTTTAGTAGCTACTTTTTCCTTGGCTCAAAATAATTCTAAGTTTAGTTCGATTTTAGAGCAACAGATTCAAAAACAATCACCATCTGAAGAATTGACAGTTTGGATTTACTTTACAGATAAAGGGGCAAATCTTGATCAGAAATTAGCGACTGCAGCCCAGAATATTGGAGCGCGAGCCATGGAAAGAAGAAAGCGTTCGCTAAAAGATAAACCACTAGTTACCCATTATGACATTCCTGTTACTTCAGAATATCTCCAACAAATAACACCTTTCCTTAGTAAACTCCGTCACCAGTCTAAGTGGCTTAATGCCGTTTCTGCTCAGGTGACTCCATCGCAATTGACAGCAATCGCTGACTTTGATTTTGTCAAAAAAATAGACAAGGTTAGAAAAGGAAAACGAG
>CAZDTI010000637.1:0-4238 GCA_964508085.1 uncultured Saprospiraceae bacterium
TCCACAAGGTCGGGACAAGCTTAGGGCCTGTCTAGCAGCCAGATAGAGCTGGGGGTTGCGCTGGCAAAAAGTATATATAGTAACTTAAATTAATTACTAATAATAAAACAAAAACATGGGATTCCTAACAAATTTATTCGGTAAAAAAATTAACTCACAAATTTTGTCAGATGATGAAATTATTACAGCAAATGGTTGCCCAAATTGCTGGGGGCACAACCTTTATGATGGACAATTTGTAGACTATGTTCAAGACCAAACTAAATCTAACATCAATCAGGACAAGCAACACCAAAAAGCATTTGTTCAGCAATTTATCGAAACTAATGTTACAGGTATCAAACTTAAAAAAGATGGCAATCAACAATATTGTCCTACTTGTAAAACCAAGTACAAGCATGTTTCTTCCCATGCTAATTAGTATTAACTGTTGAATTTACTCCACATTAGAAATTTGATTTTCCAATACCACTAGACCATTACGCTAACAATTGGATGGGAGGTGCATCTAGAAAAAGATTTAAATACCTTTCATCTAGCAAATTTAAATAGCCTGCCAAGTATAAAATACACTTAAAGTTATATATCTTTCATATTGAAATTAATCAAACCAATATCAATATGTTAGATCGTCGGAAATTCATAAAAAATGTTGCCGCCACAACAGCTACTTTAGGAATAAGTCCATTGGCTTTTTCCAATTATTTTGCTAAAAATAAAAAAGATAAAATTGGAGTTGCACTCGTTGGTCTCGGTTATTATTCGACCGATCTATTGGCTCCGGCCTTACAGTTAACAGAACATTGCTACCTCGCAGGAATTGTAACTGGAACGCCAAAGAAAGCAGAAGAATGGAAAGCAAGACATAATATCCCCGATAAGAACATTTACAATTATGAAAACTTTGATGAGATTGCCAATAATGATGATATAGATGTAGTTTATATCGTTCTTCCTCCATTTATGCATAAGGAATTTGTGGTAAGAGCTGCTCAAGCAGGCAAACATGTTTGGTGTGAAAAGCCAATGGCAATGACCGCTGAAGAGTGTGAAGTCATGATAAAAGTTTGCAAGGATAATAGACGACAGCTGACCATTGGTTATCGAATGCAACACGAGCCAAACACTCAAGAGGTGATTCGTTTTGGAAAAGAAAAAACATATGGAGCTATTCAAATGATTAGCGCGGCTGCTGGATTTAGTAATGGTTGGACTAAGTGGACAGATCATTGGAAATTGGAGAAAAGTAAAGGGGGCGGTGCTTTGTATGACATGGGGGTCTATTGTATCAATGCTGCTCGGTATGTTACAGGTCGGGAACCCATAGCCGTTTTTGCACAGGAGTTTAATAACAATCCTGAAAAATATCAAAAGGCGGATATGACTACTAATTTTCAACTGGAGTTTCCAGATAATATAATTGCGAATTGCACGACCAGCATCGGGATGAATGTCAATTATCTAAATACCACAACAATCAAAGGATTTTATAACTTATCTCCATTTCAATCTTATAGTGGCATAAAAGGCATTACAAGTGACGGGGTTTTGGACAAAGTCATTCCAAATCAGCAAACAAAACAAATGGATAATGATGCATTGGCTATTTTGAATGATACCACTGTACTTGTGCCAGGTGAAGAAGGGATGAAAGATATAATTGTTGTAGAAGCTATTCACAAATCGGTAAAAGAAGGGTGTAGGGTGGTTTTGTAAGGAGGGTAGATAAGGGTGGATTAGGCCAGCCTGTTGGTGAAAATCTTGGAAATACTTTTAGAGTGCAGGATGGTATTTTAAGTATTCGATATGATGGTTATGGGATAATGTTCAATAAATGGTGTCTGCGGGCAGATTTCCCCTTTAGGGGTTAGGGGTTGCGTGAGAAAGACACCATTTTCTGAAGACTCTCGGTTATGGCGATAATTTTGATAGTAGATTTGGAGGATTATACTTTAATAGAAAATTAAAAAACTATAGATTAAAAGTAGAATATCGATTCGTAGGAGTTCTACCAGGAAAATAATGAACTAAAAAACAGCAGATAACCCACCATAAAAAAGCGTTTGTATTATGTGTCGACTTCTACTTATTTTTAATTTATCATTCTTGTTTTGCATAGCTGTTAAGGCCCAGTTGCCAAATCTGGTTACCTATGCCGGTAATTCGGGGCAAGAAGCTTTTCACGATGTGGTTCAGCTATCTAATGGAACCTTTCTTGTTGCTGGCTATGCGGATAACCTTAATTGGATTGACAATAATATTCCGCAGGTAAGTTTGGGTACAAATGGAATTCTGAATGGTCTGGGATCGAATCGATATGGTTTTATTCTACAGCTAAGTGAAGACTTGTCCAATATTTTGCAAGTGGTACATTTCCCTCAGGGTGCAGTGGAAGATGTTCGTTATATAAAACTAACCAATGCGCCAGGTGAAGAAACTGGAGATGTATTTATTTCAGGAGAAACTAAAGATACAAAGGCAAATAATGGAGGGTACTTCATAGCCAAGTTGAACAACAATTTTGTCAATGGTATACCAACGGATCTTGAATGGGCCACTCCCATATGGGCAGAAGGCTACGTTAAGGATCGTCATCCTTGGGATGTCGGCAGTAATGGTAAAGTTGTATATGTCCGCGGTCAATCCCATGATTACGATTGGTCCGCTGCCTATAGATTGGATGAGAATGGAAATCGGGAACCTGTTATTGGATGGAGAAATCACTGGCCAATATCAGGAGGAGAATTTCGAGGATACGGAACTGATTATCCTGGTGGAATTGCAGCTTTAGATCATAGTGGAATTGTTTTCAAAAGCTTGGGGCGATGTGACCTAAGATCATGGACATGGTCAGATTATACCATGATTCAAGCGGATGGAAATGGCGGTTCAAAACAAGGGCTGTGGCCATTAGACTTCATGTTTGATTCCCCCTGTGATACTGGAATGGTTACGACTAATGGACCTGGATACACCGGCTACTCGCCGGGTGGAACACCAGTATATGGCCCAAGTTCCATTGTAATAGATCGAAGAACGAACGACCTGTATTTAGGGCTCAACTTGAAAACGGTTTTGCCCGGCGGTAATCCAGATTTTGAGCCGGCAGTTATCGCAATGGATAGTGAGGGTTACCTAAGATGGTGGTCTCGACTTTATCATGAAATTACACCTGCTAATGATACCGTAAATTCTACACCTGACCAGTATATAGATGCGCTTGCCGTGGATTATTCTACTGCACAAGATGAAGCATCTCTAGTCGTGAATGCCCGTTGTCACGGAAATAATGTGGAGAACCTTTGGGAGGGAAATACAATTGCGGCGACTCCTTCTGCTAATGGATTCCAAAATAATTTTACAGGAACCGCTGGAAATATTCACATCAGTTGGTTAGGTAAGTTGCAGTTGAGTAATGGCATTTTACAACATTCCACTTACGTAGCAGAATATGCGGAGGGCTCCGCTGCTTTCGGTTCTCCCCATCCAGCCCCAAACCTTGATGGATGGCCGAATCCAAATGGCGGATGGCCAAACGTGAACACGACCAGACTAGCAGAGAATAATATGAAAGTCACAGCCGATGGTTCGGTTTGTGTGATCGGCACTGGACGAAGAACCATCACCACCACTAACGCCTATCAGAAAATGGTGAAGCCCTGTTGTGGGGGGCTTTCCACTTGGAATGAATTCGTTAGAATTTACACGGCCAATCTTTCGGTGCCCAAATACAGTTCATTGGTCGTTGGGGCATGGGACACACTTACACAAGTTGGTGGTGGGAATACCAACCTGTTTGGTGTTTTTAAAACTGCCGATGGGGTTATTGCGGTTGGAAGTCATCAAGAGGATGCTAACAATCCAGGCCTTGCAAAAGGAAATGATATCCCAGTGACGAACGTCCCTGCTTGGGGAGAAAATAGTCCGATGGGGCAAAGTGCTATTTTGGTTCACTATGCCGCTTCTGAAATAGCTGATGCTAATGATTCTCCCGTTGTGAATACAAGTGGCTTTTTTGAAAACCATTCCCCAATTGATGTGAGGCTATATCCTAATCCAACCAATGGACAATTGACAATCTTTAGTCCAGCGCATGCTAAAGAAAAGTTAACCGTGGTTGTCAGAAACAGTTGGGGACAAGAGACACAAAGACAGAATGTATACTTCTCCAACCGAATTGACATGACTCTTGAAGGCCCCTCCGGTCTTTACTTTTTAGAAATTAATAACGGGAAGGA
>CAZDTI010000638.1:0-4235 GCA_964508085.1 uncultured Saprospiraceae bacterium
GAGAAAATGTAATGGCTTTTCCATTATGATGGCTCTTCCAAATAAGGAGACTCCTCCTGCGATTATACGGTTGAAGTTACCACGACTATGAGTATTAATACTACAGAAGTATTTTTTCATCTTCCTCCCTCTTTAAAGCGCTAAATAATCTGGCAACTGCGGCCTCACCTTCAATCCTGACTCAAGTATTTCAACAACACGCGCACGCTCCTCTCCTACTAAAATATGCCTTGGTGCTCTAACATGCTCTGTCCCAATCCCTGTCATCACCTCCGCCAATTTAATATTCTGAACCAATTGCGGATTAATATCCAATTCTAAAATAGGCAAGAACCAACGATAGATTTTCAAAGCTTCCTCTATTCGTCCAGCTTTCACTAAACGATAAACAGCCACTGTTTCTGCTGGGAAAGCATCCACCAAGCCAGCCACCCAACCATCAGCGCCCATTAACAACTCTTCCATGGCCAAAGTATCAACTCCACAAAGTATTTTAAAACGATCCCCAAAACGGTTACGCATTCTACTTACGTTAGAAATATCTCTAGTGCTTTCTTTGACGGCTTCAATGTTTGACAAATCCTTTAATTGTTCAAATATATCTAGTGTCACCTCTATTTTGTAATCGACTGGATTGTTATATAACATTATTGGAAGTGTAGTCTCTGTAGCTACAGCCCTGAAGTAATCGGCAACTTCTTGATCCGTGGGCTTGTACATCATTGGAGGCAATAGCATGAAGCCATGTACACCAATTCCTTCTCCTGCTTTGGCCAATTCAATTGCCGCACGGGTTGAACCTTCGGCAATGTTCAAAATAACATCTATTTGATCTCCGAATTCGGACAAAGTGGCTTTCGCCAATTCCAGTCGTTCCTCATGAGTAAGCGTACTGCTTTCGCCAAGTGATCCACCGATGACAACACCATCAATTCCTGCTTCAATCTGAAATTTGATATTGCTAAGAAACATAGGGATATCCAAGTCTCCATTTTCATGAAACTTTGTAGTGACGGCTGGGTAGACACCTGTCCATTTGACTTTACGCATTGTTCGATTGTTTTGATTTTTGAAAAGAGACTACTTGTTAAATAAAGTAAAGCTCAAAGGTAATATTCCTTTCTCATTTGCACTAACAAAGCTTCCGCTTTAGTAAGGTTAGGTTCCTCTGGTAGTGTACTTTTTAGATATGCCTCTTCTACTTCTTTCATTTTATTCTCCGCTCTTTCAATCAAGTCATCATATAGGACTTCTCCTCTCCTAATTACTAGCAATTCTTCCCGATTTGGTCGTTTTACATTAATGGTTCCAGTTGATAGAATTTCAATAGCCATATCCAACAGGCGAAAAGTATGCATCATATTCTTGGAATCATAATTCTTTCCATGATTGATGTTATTTTGATAGCGAGCTTCATTTCTCTTATCTACCCAATCCCAATATTCCTTATAGTCCCTACAGTATTTAGAAAATCCATCTTTATTGAAATGTAAATAAGCAACTAGCTTTTCCTCTTTTGGAATGCTGCTGAGTAATACGGTGGTTGCTTTCTCTTTTTTCAAAATACCTTTGTATCCTTTCTCTTTCTTTTCATCATAAAAAACGGCATACAAATCTTTTGCATGTGGGATATTGACAAGTCCGCAAAACTCTTGTTTGTAATTATAGCGTGCTAACCATTTTGATAACGGAATTGATCCATGGCCATCTAAAACATGACAAAACTCCAATATATTCTTCTTCTCCTTACCTACCGGATTCACAATTTTCTTATTAAGCCCTCTGGCTTTTCGAACTTGTGTAAATGCATATCCACCGAAGCTATCCTTACATTTTTTGGAAATGAACATAGATGGTTTTATCTTATCCATTATCGGATGTTTAAATAGAATTTTATCTTTTGGCGTTGCCAATAATTCTAGGATGTTCGGATTATTCCGAACCAATAATTCTATAAATCGGCCAAGTTCATAATAGACGGTATCATTGGTTTCATCAGAAATTTGAGGAATGTATGACATCCCAAATATCTGTTCCTTTGGCAGTACAAATACCCCTTTGATATCAGTATCAGATGTTGCGACATCTAAACCATAAGCTTTAGATCCAGAGATACATTCATAGATAATAAACCCACTTTTTTTAAGCTCCTCTATTGTCATAATTAACGATCATATTTGTTCAATAAATCTCTATAAAATTCATTCAAAACACTTACAGGTGGTGTCTCTTTGGGCTTTGAAAAAGCAGTCTGATCTAATCGTTCGAACTGGCTTTCAATATAAGTTTTCATGACAGCATCAAGGGTATAGACATAGCTTTCTCCAACAGTCTCTTTCCGTGCAATTAACTCATGGATTTTCGCTTTAACGGCCTCGTCTTTTACCATCTCCATCAAACTAAATATATCCATTGGAGGAAGTGATTTCGTTTCCAATATCCAATTTATTGCAAAAACAGGACGGATTACATAGAAGAGTTTCTTCAAGTTAATCTCTCCCGCTGAAGCACTTTTAAGGTAGCTATTTTTGGCAATTCCAGTATAATGGTTTATGGTATGGTATGGTTGAAAATATTGTTTAGCTAGAACCAATAATTGATTCCTAAAACCAGGCTCTTCCTGATAGACGATCGGAGATTGAGCCCATTCAAAAGGGGTAGCATTTGATTTCTTCAGAAGACTCAAAGTCTTTCGAATGTCCCAGCCGTTTATATCTAATAATTCTCCATGGAAATAATCAATATTGTCTTTTCGCTCGTTGATAGAAAGGTACCAATCTTTAGTATGTACATAAACGATGCGGACATCATAGTCACTATCAGGAGAAGGAAACCCCCAGGCACGGCTGCCGCTTTCTATTGCCATTAAGATTTTGATGTTCCGCTCTTTCTCTAAGTTTACTAGATGGTCCGTTATTTCTTTTACAGTCATGTTATATGTTTTTGAATCAATTCTGAACACAAAATGCTCGCACTTCTTTGGTCCATTCCGCTTTAGCACATTTCAAGTAGACCTCATGCCCACAGCCCTCCAATATTTTCAATCTCTTCTCTCCTTTTATATTTTCGAATATTTCTTTCACTTCCGAAACCAATACCCGCTTATCTTTACTGCCATGTAACAGTAATGTTGGGATAGAAAGTTCCTTTGCATAATCTCTTGGGTTGTGTTTATAAGCGTTGAAGCCATTTATTAGACCTCCATATGACAATAGAATATCAGCGGCGGGAAAGGAAGGTAGTCCCATTGCTTGGAAACGTTTTTCCATTGTTGCTTTCATTGTTCCAAAAGGACACTCCAAAATGACTTTATCTGGTTTTATATCGTAGTTTTTTATTGACTTAAGGATGGAGGCCGCTCCCATTGAAGAACCGAAAAGTATAATATCTTTAGTTGGAAATCGATCCTTAATATAATCAAAGGCAACTTTTACATCTTTGCTTTCTTCAACTCCTATCGTCGTCTTATTCCCAGTAGAACCACCGCTCCCTTGAAAATCTAATAAAAAAGTACTAAACCCCATCTCTTGAAAGGAATTAGAATAAGCTATGTTACCGGACTTAGAAGAGGAATAACCGTGGAATAATAAAACAATTCCTTGGTCGTCTTGTTGTTCTATCAACCAAGCTTCTAGCAATTCATGACTTTGGATAACCACGGTTTCAAATGCTTGAGCAGGAACTTCATCATTTGTTGGACGTGGATTACTGATCCCCATAAAGACAACTTTCACCTTCTCGAAAAAGCTTAAGTCTTCGGGACGGATTCGCTCGCCCGTTTCAGCAAAGTGGGTAAACTTATACGCGTGATTACAAAGAACGATATTCCCGATTAAGAAGCATAGTAGGAAGAAATATCTCTTTTTAGTAATTTTCAAAATTTGAATGCTGTAATAAGGTTTATGACTAAAGGTTTGGTAGAAATCCCAACCAACCTGAAAGATAACACGTTAGTAAAATAGAAACCTAATTAATTGTGTCCTGAGTCTGGCAAATATACAACTGTAAATTACGAAAAGAAAAACACGAGGAAGCGTTTTCAACTTTAAAGGGGTATATAAAGTAGCTGACATTAAATTTGTAGGTAGTTCATAGATCACTTTGGCGTTATAGCGAAACAACTAAAGGAGTAGATACAGTTAAACAAAGAACCCAACAGCTGACAAAACTGAACTTTCAAGTGCTATACCATCATCATTACTCTTACTTTTTACTATATTGACTTCACTATTTAT
>CAZDTI010000639.1:0-4228 GCA_964508085.1 uncultured Saprospiraceae bacterium
TTGCCATACATACAGAAATGACGGCCACGGGTTATGTGCTTCCTGAAGCGCCATTGCCTGTTGAGTTGAGTTCTTTTAGTGCTCGTAAGCAAAATGAAATGGTACATTTGAATTGGACAACGGCATCTGAGCTTAACAATGATTTCTACACGATCGAACGTCGTGTTGACAAAGACCGCTTTGAGGTTATTGGTCAAGTAAACAGCAAAGACAATAACAGTGTAATTACGCAATCTTATGAATTTAAGGATACTCGTCCTAACAAAGGCGTAAATTACTACCGTTTGAAGCAAACAGATTTCGATGGTACTTTTTCCTATTCTGGTATTGTAAGTGTTGTCTTTACAGAGGAGGCCGCTTTGGTCATTAGTCCAAATCCTGTAAGTGATCATTTCTCTGTAACAGGAGACTTACGTGACGGAGTTATCAGTGTGGTTGATTTGAGTGGTAAAAATCAATTAGTGTCTTTTGATAGAACGGCTAATGGTTTTGATGCGAATGTTGCATTTTTAGCTCCGGGGATATACTTTGTTAGAATAGAAACTAAAGAGGGCGTTTTGTTTGAGCGTTTTGTGAAGAATTGATTTTTTCGAATTATAATTTCTTATAGCTGCGGTTATTTGTTTAAAATAGACAAATGACCGCAGATTTATTCCTTGTAAAGAGGTACTTTACTTCCTTTCATTTATACTAGCGGGGCTCCTACCCTACTTAGATATCCTTTCCAAAAAAGAACATATTGCTCAATCCTATTTCAACAGGTGTTTCAATTTATCTACTTTAACAGTCCCAAAATTATAAACCGCTTCGGTGTCAATTATTTTAAATTCGTAATTGCTGTTTTTACCTCCTATGTATAAACTATTGTTGATAGTGAATGCCATTATATCATTAAAATTCATTTTACTATCACTTGAACGAAACAAAATATTTTCATTGACCAATTCACCATTTTTTCCAATTATTACATATTTAGTTAAAGTATCAAAATACGCGTGCTGCAAATGATATTTTTTAGCTTCTTCTTTAGTTAGCTTAGTGTCAAAAAAGATATATGTCTCCTTTTTAAAATTACAAAAGGCATATCCTTTTTTATCATTAACCCATTGATCACGTTCTAAAAATATGCTATTCATTAATTCACCTTTTTTGTTTAGCAAACAAAATATCATTGAGTATAAATGCCGAGTATGTGCGTAATAAACAGATTGTCCGTAATCATGGATTGTTCTTTGGTAATTGCTACTACTCGACTTATTATGCTTAGGGCCTCTTAGTTCAATCAATAGTTGAATATTATTTGAATCATACATGCGAAGTTCACTAAGAGAAATGGTATACTTCTTCTTTCTCAAATCTCGTTTTGCAATATTACTCTGCGAAAAATCGAACTCATGATAATAGTCAACGTCAATTCCTTCTTTACCCTCTGTCATTTCCCCATAGAAAACGCCCTTTAATTTCCCTGTTTCCTTATTACTGTAAGCTCCTACCACCTTTGCTTTATTTTTCTCTGAATCAAGTAGTAAATCCACAGAAGAAATAAAATAATCTAAAGAGAAATCAAGTTTCACTTCACGTTGCAATTCTTTTGTTACATGAAATATCTTATACTCTCTATTATCATTTTTTTTACCATTGATCACATATCCAGATACATATACATTCTTTCCTAAATCATCTACTTTTACATTCCTAACGCAAAATTTAGGATCTTTATACGGAAGTTCTATAGTTCTATCCCACAATAAATTTAAGGTATCGTCAAAAATCGCTATTACTATTTGCTCATTTTTCCTCCTTTGATCATATAAGCTTTTCTGATTAACAAAAATCACTTTAGAACTGTCATTACTAACGCTAACGCCCCCTTCTATATCGAGATTAAATTCAGAAGTTGTGTTAATTGGTTCTTTACCCGATTTGAACTCATGTTCAAACTTGGACTCCACTTGTTCAAATTTTCCGTTTATAAACTTAGAAGTGATAAAGTTATAATTGCCTCCAAATTCATAAAAAGGAGCAACGGCATAGACACCACTTTTTGTAGCAATTACATTCGAGATCGTCAATCTTTTTTTCTTGAATCGAAAACCTGCATCATGTTCATCTATAAAATTATTATTATTATGGTCAAATCTTATGACTTTATGCCTTGTAACATTTTTTTTAGGAATTATATAGAAATTCTCATCAAGTAAATAATAATAATTTTTATCTGTAGCTATTAATCTAACTTCTGATGTTGGCGCGCCTTTGCATTCGTATTGTTTTCCCCAGTCCATTAGCATCGTTGACTGAGCATTTGATCCTTTTTGAATTACAATTAAAAAAATGATGTAAAAAACTTGTCTAAAGTTCATAGTTACTTATCATTTGAAATTTAAATCTTTGCTTATTCACACTTCAATAGTCTTACCCCTTCTAAATTCAGCACCTTCCTTGTACTCAATTCAACCAATCGCTTTGTTCCTATTGGGCTATTTTCATTTATAGCATAACTTACCTTTTTCACACAATTTCTTTCTTCATCATCAAACACAAAGGCCTCTGGACATTCTCCTCCGATGAGCCTTGATACCGTTCTGGACTGAGCGGGTACTTCCACTAAGCACCAAACCAAACAGTCATTAGGATCTGCTGATAAACAATTTCTATCTGCTTTCTTTTTTACCCATTTCGTTGAAGCTGGTTGGGTTATTATTGTCTCGGTTTCCTTTACATTATCAACCTCCAACACTTCATACCAATGAACGCTATCACCTAACACTGTTTCTACAATAGCGTATTCATCTGATGTGTAATAATCTCGCCCTATCAATAAATCGTAGCAAGCAGTGTCTGAGTCTATCTTCTTCAATATCATACTCGACACTGGGACTTCTATTTTCTTCCACAAGTTCAGTGTATAATTGATTTTTTCTTTTTCTATTCTCAATTCTTCAATGTACTCTTCTATTGTTTTGATGTTCTTTTTATCTCTCGCTCTCTTCTTTCTTTTCCCCTCAATTTGAAGTATTTCCTCCAGATATTCTTCTTCGAATAAGTCTAGGGTGTCTATAAGACCTTCATATCTTGAGGTGTAGTAATTAAATTGTTCTTTTATAGGCCAACTTACATCAGCGGGCCCTATAAGCATTTCGTCTGAGGATTCTAAGTAGTTGGATTGTCCCGTTGTCTCCAGAAGAAGTGATTGGCACAGCAAGAGGAGAAGGAATGTTTGTAGTTTCATTGTATTTATATTTCAAATAGTTCTTAGCGAAGTATATTCAAAGATACAATACTTTTTATTTCTTTATAAACGGTTGACTTCTTTCCGATGAATCCATTAGTTCTTTCGTAAAGACCCTTGTCTTTTATCATATACTTTTTCAGCGGTTGAAATATATTCGGATCGTTTCTATCGGCATTGATTCTTTTTACCAGGTTAGAATTTCCATTAATAGAATCTGATCGCTCATAAGCTTTAAAAGTCTTCTCCATTGGTTCTAAGTATAACAATACATGCTCCCCTACTTGGTATCTGTCCGTTCCCGACGTCGTAGCTAGGGCACGTCCATTCCCTATCGGGCCGTAAATCACTTTTAAGGTTACGGTATCTGACGATTCCCAACCCATTTTTTTGATGACCTTTTCAACAGCTACCTGGTATTCTGTGTGAAACATAACATTACTGCTATCTTCCGTTTCAGAGAAAATTTTTCCTTCCAGGATCACTTCCGAACGCAGAACCATCGACTTATAATCATTTCCATAGGTTGTTGCCAAATCAATTCCTTTCTCTTTGAATTTATCAAAGTTATTGATATTCACTTCATAGCCATATAGTCTGTCAATCCATCTTTCGTTGGTGATGCCTTTGGCTTTTGCTATTTTGTAGTATTCTTGTTTGGTGAAGTGCTCATTAAATGACTGGGACTTTTTTAGAGAGGTGCAACTTAAGCAAAGCAGGAGGCTGAGGATTGGGAATGTTAGTGCTTGTTTCATAAAAAATGTCTTTGTTCAACTTATTTTGGTATCATACTCTTATGACTAGTCCAATGAATAATTTTTGTTGAAGGTAGAGCTATCCTCTTTCACTATCAAACGATTTTTTATAAAAAGTCAGGATTCTAATTGTCATGTTCCTAATTATTATACTCAGGCAATACTTACATTACAAGCTCTCCTCTCAAACCACCACCACCATCTTCCCTATCGCCTTCCCACTCTCCTGTATCGTATGCGC
>CAZDTI010000640.1:0-4208 GCA_964508085.1 uncultured Saprospiraceae bacterium
TGCCGACTGCAAAAGTAAGTCGCCGAAGGCCTACTGAAGAATTTAATCTCCAAGAAAAAGCTTCTGAAACCCAAAATAGTTAGATCAATGTGAAAAGGCCACAAGACTTACATAACTTGTATCCTAAAATTCAAGATAGTACTGATAAA
Organism: uncultured Saprospiraceae bacterium; assembly: GCA_964508085.1. Taxonomy (GTDB): domain Bacteria; phylum Bacteroidota; class Bacteroidia; order Chitinophagales; family Saprospiraceae; genus CALGLS01. The sequence continues at coordinate 150 of CAZDTI010000640.1, forward strand.
CTTCATTGCATTCAATTAGAAATCCTCTTTTATTTTGAAACTACACTTTAAAAAAAACTACCTATACCTCACTCTCCTCCTCTTCGCCATAGAACTTTACATCGGCTTCTACGTCAAAGACAATTTCATCAGACCCTATGGTGGCGACTTCCTCGTTGTTATTTTAATCTACTTTTTTCTAAGAACATTTTGGAATACAGAAAAGCGGATCATTGCCTGGTCAGTCTTAATTTTTGCCTATGCAGTAGAAATTGCGCAATACTTCAATATCGTAGGTTTATTAGGCCTTTCAGGCAACAGATCTGCTGAAATCATCATTGGCACCAGCTTCTCCTGGGAAGATATGCTGGCCTATACCTTAGGAGTGGCGCTAGTTTATTTCTTAGATGAAAAAATGGTACCTTCGCGCCCATGAAGAAAAAAGCACCGCATAATTCAAAGTCCAGGCTCCACAAACGCAGTAAGCATCGGGAAAGATATAATTTGGAAGCGCTCACTACTGTCTGCCCAGAGCTAAAACCTTTTGTGCAACCTAATAAATACGGAGAAGACTCTATTGATTTTGCCAAACCAGAGGCGGTGAAATTGCTAAATAAAGCCTTATTACTGCATCATTATAAACTGGAATATTGGGATATCCCCGAAGGCTACCTCTGTCCACCAGTGCCAGGAAGAGCCGACTATATTCATCATGTTGCAGACATCCTTGCGGATGCGAACAAAGAAAAAGATATGACTGGAGCAAAGATAAAATGTCTGGACATAGGAGTAGGGGCGAATTGTATTTATCCCATTATCGGACATGCAGAATACGGTTGGAGTTTTGTGGGAGCAGACATAGATGAAGTGGCTATTGAGAATTGTAACAAAATAATTACATCTAACTCATCCCTTAAAGAAAATGTAAGCGTACGTCAGCAAGAAAACCGTAGAAATATTTTTAAAGGTATTATCCAAGAGGACGATTATTTTGATATGGTTGTTTGTAATCCTCCTTTCCATGCTTCTTTGGAAGATGTTCAAGCAGCAAATTTGAGGAAACAGAGTAATCTAAGAGGGGAAAAAGTAAAGACCGTCAGCATGAATTTCGCAGGACATGAAAATGAATTGTGGTGTGATGGGGGAGAGGTCAAATTTATATCGACCATGATCCGGGAAAGTAAGGCTTTCGCGAAACAAGTAAACTGGTTTTCTACTTTAGTTTCAAAGACTTCACATGTCAATCGAATATATGGAATGCTAAGAGAGGCGAAGGTGAAAAAGGCTGTGCTGAAGGATATGGGGACTGGGAATAAGGTGAGTCGGGTGATTGCCTGGCGATTGTAAAACTTTGGTTTTGTTAATAAAAAAATAGACATGAACTGCAAATAAGGTATTGAACTAATCTCATTAAAAAGTTCAATACCAGAGCCAACCCATTTGCTGAAGTTTTCGTTATTATAAATGAAACTAATACCGAAAAAATATGAAAAAGCTAATGTTCCTAAGTCTTGCTATCCTTTTTTTGCTTGGATGCGATAAAGAAGATTCAACCATTGAATTGCCTGTAATAAGCTGTGAAGAGGATTGTCTTTTTGCAGTTAACAGTGGTCCAGGCAAAATGATTTTTATGTCCTGTTTTGAAAGGTGGGCCATTGAGACTAAGCACCCAGAAGATGCCGAGCTAACCATCTACGGCATATTACCTGATATAGAACAACAGTTTCAGGTTGATAAGAAAAGTGTTGTTTTTACGGCTTCCTATAGGAGTAATTCATTGGTACCAATATTCCCTGACCCTAGCTTCAATATGTCCTCCTTGTATGAAATTGACTTGGTTGGCATCAAATAATTAAGATTTTCATACATATTCGGCAACTAATTTTTTACAAAGAATAATCATTGTTACCTTTGCTAGAAGGTAACTCTTTTCTACGCTCATAGTATCATTAAAAATAAGCTGGTTTTCAGTAACTTGCCTGCTCTGACTTACGGTCGGGTTTTATTTCAATTGTATACGAAAACTAAAATGAGCAAAATCATACCACAAAAAATACTACTTTTCATCACTCTGTTTTTATGCAGCATAGTTGGTACTGCTCAACATGTCATCACTGGAACTGTCCTTGATGAGAAGAACAATCCTATTGAATTTGCGACCGTAAGCTTAATAGACACCATTACAAAGCAACTTGTCACTGGAATGATCACAGATGAGAAAGGACAATTTCGTTTGGAAACCGATGAAACTGGTTTCTTTCAATTGAGTATCCAATTTTTGGGTTATGAAAAATGGCAGAGAATCTTAGCAGAAAATAGTGACCTTGACTTAGGGGTAATTACTTTGTTAGGAAATACGAATAACTTAGCCGAAGCCCTAGTCGTAGCGGAGAAACCCGTGATAGAAAGAAAGGAAGACCAACTGGTTTTTAATATAGCTTCTAGTACGCTAAATACGGGCTATGATGGAATAGAAGTTCTGGAGCAAGCTCCATTTGTATGGATTGATCAGGATGATAATATTCAGATGCGGAATCAAAATGCTAGAATCCTGATCAATGGTCGCCCGCTTAATTTGGGTGGAGCTGATTTGGCCAGTTACATCAGAAATTTACGTTCTGAGAATATCAAAAGTATTGAAATCCAAACCACCCCTTCGGCGAATTCAGATGCTTCCAACCAGGGAGGAATTATTAATATTATTTTAAAGAAAAAAGTAGTTGGTTTTAATTCTAATATCCGTGTGAGTCAGCAACTTTATGGAGAAGGTTTTTACCGGTTTAATCCAAATATGAGTTTTAATTACGGCGCTGAAAAATGGAATTTTTACGGAGGATATTTTTACAGAGGACTGAAGACCAATGCAAAATTAAATACAGATATTTCCTATCTCAGCTCAAATGATTACTTGGCAACTGATATACTTTCTTCTAATAGGAGTAAGCCACATAATTATCAGCTAGGAGCTGTCTTCGCTCCATGGAAAGATCATGAATTCGGTATGGAATTTTTTGGTTCCACCAGCAGTCGTCGGATTGAAACAGAAGGAGATTTATCTTTCACTAATTTGCAGGATACCATAGATAGGGGAGTAACTATTAATGTCAATAATATAAAGAGAAATGTAAACAGTGTCATTCTAAATTATACCTGGCATTTGGATACTTTGAATAGTAAGTTTATTGTTATTGCTGACCGAACTAGGCAAAACAATAATGATAATAATAATGCTATTTCGACTTATGAAATCGGATGGTTTACAGACAATGAACTCCGAAATGTCTTTGAGAATCAAACAGATATCTCCTCTCTTCAGTTGGATTACATTAAGTATACAAAGTCCGGATGGAAAGCAGAGCTTGGCGCAAAAATAAGCAGAACAGAACGTGACAATAAACTTTTGGCTGAAGACAAAATTGGGGATGTTTGGTTGAATACAGATCGATCTGCTAATTTGAATTATCAAGAAAATATTACGGCGGCTTACGCAAACACCAGTAAGACCTTTGCTAAGAAACATTTTGTGAAAGTTGGTCTCCGTATGGAGAATACAGACCTTAATCGAATTGATTTCATAAACCCTGATACCATCACAAAGAACTACACTGATTTCTTCCCTTCTGCTTACTATGCCTATGATTTTGCAAAAGGGGGGAACTTGTCCATAAACTATTCCCGAAGACTCAGTCGTCCTGCCTTTTATGAATTAAACAATGATGTTCGAAAGGTAAACGACTTCAGATACAGTAAGGGAAACCCAGATCTACGTCCCGAATATATTGATCTCTACGAAGTAAAAGTCCAAAAGAAAAAACAAACAGTTTCCGTATACTACAGACAAGCCAATGATGCGATTAATGGTGTTTATACTCTAGAAGAAGACAGCATCGCTATTTATCAACGTCAAAACAATGGCGCACAAAAACAAATGGGCATAGAGTACGTGATCTCTCATGACGTCACTAGATGGTGGTCTACCCGAGCCGCAACTCACTTTTACAACAGAAAGTACACTAATGACGATGGAGAAGACAGTTTCAAACGCTCTACCTTCTCTCTTCGCCTTTTCAATACTTTTAT
>CAZDTI010000641.1:0-4202 GCA_964508085.1 uncultured Saprospiraceae bacterium
ACGGAGCCCGCCCGACCGAAGTCTTTCGGGCAGGTTATGCCTTAGCATAATGAGTGTTTTATAGATGAAGTATAAAGTCAAAAATGGCCTATAAAAAACCATAGTATTTATACTACCATGCTTAAGCATTCAATTAGGAGTGTGGATTGTCAAAACATAAATTTTTTCAAAGTTAATGAATTATTCTGATACGAAGTAAACGGTGGATTCTAATAGGGGAGAAGTTTTCCTTCAGCCAACAAAATTCAGGATTACTTCGTATTATTGTATTCTTACAATGTTTTAGTTTGCGTGATATGTCTGATTATGAATTGAATATAAGGTTGGCCTTTATGGTAGGCATGTTTCTTACTGCTGCCATTTTTTTCTTACTATTCTATTTTAGTTTGAGACGAAAAACATCTTTACTATGGCTGAGCTTATATTGTTTTTCTCATCCCATTAAAAGCTTGTTTAAGCCCTACCAAGATTTAGTTTCCTTTGATTTCATTACGGCATATCAATATCATGCCGTGTCTCAATTTATAGTAGTATGCGGCGGATTTTTTTTGATAGGATTTCTTTTGTGGGAATTGGATTTAGCAAAAAAGAAAATTTTTATTCTTGGCTATGGCGTCTTTTGTGTCTTCGCTTATTTCTTTTTCCCCGATCGCTTGTATAGCGATTCTGTTATACTTCTTGGTGTAGGCTTATCTGCTTTTGGGGTTTACCAAAAACGGGAAAATGCTTGGTGGATGCTTATAGGAATGCTGGGCTATACCACGCTTAATTATCTTGGACATACTGACCTTTTAGGCTTTGCCTATTTTACAGGTATTCTATTTTTTATTATGTGTATGTTATTAGCCACTGGTCAAAATGTGGCCAAAGAAATCCAAAAAAAGCAAGCAGCAAATTTGCGGGCAGCTACTTTAGAAAATCAATTGTTGAAAACCACAATCCAACCTCATTTTGTTTTCAATTCTTTGGGAGTCCTCCAAGAACTTATTGAACAGAATCCGGAGAAAGCATCGGATTTTGTTGAAAAACTAGCACATGAATTTCAATTGATAACCAAGGCATCCTCTAAGAATTTAATATCGATAAAAGAGGAAATAGAATTATGTAAAATGCATTTGGGCGTAATGGAATATAGACGGAATGCACAATTCGACTTTCAGGTAGAAGGCATTAGCGGTAAAGAGCAAGTGCCTCCTGGCCTCTTTCATACCTTGGTTGAAAATGGAATTACTCATGGGTACAGCCAAAAGAATCAAGGCTATTTTAAGCTGACTAAAACTGAAACGCCACAAAGAATTGTATATACTTTATTTAATGACAGTAGTGTAGAAATGGGGACAGAAGTAAAGATCGGAACGGGGTTCCGATATGTACAGTCGGTATTGGAAGAACATTTTGGAAACAAAGCCACCATGTCCTGGCATAGAGATGAAAAAGGGTGGGAGGTAAGAATTATTTTGAATCGTTAATTTAACTACAATACACTTTTCAAAAGTAAGCTTTATTTTCCATCGAAAAGCCTGCGGGTGGATGCTCCCCTTTAGGGGCTGGGGGTTGTGCTGGCAAAAAGTGTTGGGTAACTTGAATCGTTAATTATGATTGTCAATATATTAATTGTAGAAGATGAGGCACTTTTGGCTCAACGAATAGAACGCTTTTTAAAAGAGTCTAAACAATTTCAAACAGGTCGAGTAACCGTAAAATCAAACTTGTCTTCCGCGAAGGATTTTCTAAGCAAGCATGTAATAGATCTGTTAATCCTTGATTTGAATCTTCATGGTAAAGATGGATTTGATATACTAAAATCCTTTGCAAGCCAGTCTTTCCAAACCATTATTATTTCTGCTTACACAGATAAAGCCATTGAAGCATTTGAATATGGTGTACTGGATTTTATAGCCAAGCCTTTTAATAAAATCCGAGTGGAAAAAGCATTGGAAAGAATTGTTGATAGTACATATCGAGCAAAATTTCCATTAAAATACCTGGCGATTATAAAGAACCAACGTCTTGAACTCGTTTCCGTTGAACAACTACTATTTTTAAAAGGCGCTGGAAACTATACGGAATTACATTTGATGAATGGACAGATTGAATTGCATGATAAATCCTTGCAAAACATCTTAACATTGCTCCCTACAAATTATGAAAGGGTACACAAATCGTACATCGTCAATTTAGATTTAATAGAATCTATATCTTATCAATATGAAATTTTGTTGAAAAATAAAACTAAGATTCCAATCAGTCGAACAAAATATCAAACACTGAAAAACAAAATAAGCTAGATCACCTACCATTCACATAGCTATACAACCATTGAAAATTAAAGACTTCCATTTTTGATTTTGGTATTCTAATTTGCGCCTATTCGTTACTTATGCCAATGAGGAGTTGACTTAAATAGAGTATGAATAGTTATATCAAATGATGGATTAAGGATGTAAGATTAAGAATTATTCGCTCAGACGCGAAAAATACTGTATTTACGTTTGAATGAAAATCCTTAATATTTAATTTTTAATCAAAAAAAAGCTGATTTTCTCTGAATATCCTTCATTTAAAATTCAATAATTCAGCCCTTCATTCACATTTCTTAAATTTATTTACCAAACTAAATCAAAAGTTATGGCTCGATATCTATCTCGTCGAAAATGGTTGAAATCTACAGCTTTAGCCTCTTTGACCTTACCCATTATAAATTCAATTTCTACGGATCTTATAAGCGACAAGGTCGTTAATTTGAAAGACAAAAATAAAATAAGAATCAGCAGTAATGAAAACCCATATGGTCCTTCTGAAAGAGCCAAGGCTGCTATTGTTGACTCTTTAACTGTTGGAAATCGTTACCCAAGAGCCCTGCGTGAAACTTTAAAAGAAGCGATTGCAAAGCAAGAAGATTTAACCGCTGATCATGTGTTACTCTCTGCAGGATCTACCGAAATTCTTAAACTATTAGGAGATTGGTTGGTACAAAAAAATGGTAATTATCTGACGGTTAACAATACTTTTCCGATTTTAATGATGTGTACAAAAAGCCATGGAGTGCAGTGGCAAAAAGTAGATTTAGATGAAAAGTTTCGAATTGATTTGAATCGCTTAGACACTGCACTAGACGATAAGATTGACGCCATTTATTTATGCAATCCAAATAATCCAACTGGAACTACATTGCCTTCTTCAGCTTTAGCAAACTTTTGCAAGAAGCTAAAACCTAATCAAATCGCAATTATTGATGAAGCGTATATTGAATACACGGAAGGTGGAATAAAAAAATCAATGGCAAAGTTGATTCAACAATATCCAAATGTATTAGTGATCCGAACGTTCTCAAAGATTTATGGTCTGGCGGGGATGCGTATTGGATATGCCTTGGGAGATCCTTCGTTGATTAGCGAATTAAAATCTAAATATATTATTTCTGAATCTTGTGTAAGTTCTGCAGGTTTAGCGGCAGCAATTGCCAGTTTGCAGGATCCCTCTTTTGTAACTTCTAGCTACAATAAAAATAAAAAGACACGCCAATTTATTATGAACCAGTTTGACAAATGGGGCATTCCTTATGCTTCTTCACAAGCTAACTTTATTTATTATCCTATTGATAAATTTGAGAAAAAAGGAGGTAGCTTCAGAACAGCAATGATTAAAAATAATATTCTTTGTCCTCCTTTTAAGAACGATAAATCCAACTACTCTAGAATGACCATCGGTACTCAGGAAGAAATGGAAACAGTTATCTCCGTACTAGAAAATCTTATTTAAAACATAAAAATTAAAACATGAAATTTATTATCACCGTACTTTTTGTAACTATTAACTTAAACTTATTTGCTCAGTCAGATGAATATGAAGCAGTAGCCAAAACGGTAAACTATTACCTCGAAGGAGGAACCAATAGTGATTATGAAACATTGATCAAAGCATTCCACAAAGATGGGGAAGTCAAACTCATCAATGACAATAATGAGCTTAAGACTGTCAAGGCCGTAGATTTTTTCGGAGGTATGAAGCCCGGACCAAAATCAAATCGAAAGACAAGAATAGCGAACATAAATATTTCTGGAAATGCAGCTAGTGCTCATCTGGTTATAGAAATGCCTGATCTTGAGTTTAATGATTACATGGCCCTATTAAAAATAAATGGAGAATGGAAAATAGTCACTAAAATATTTTATGGAGAGAAAAAGAAATTTGATTAAATG
>CAZDTI010000642.1:0-4188 GCA_964508085.1 uncultured Saprospiraceae bacterium
TTGACATTGATGCCATTTTTTCGAAAAGGTTCAGAGTAGCGAATTGCTCTGCCATTTTCATAAACATTTATGTCATCCACATCCTCTACGAAAACAACGTAGTGTGGAGATCCGGTATCCATAATATAAGCGTCCTCATCTGTTTCGTAAGTCAGGAGGTCTTTCATTTTCAGTTGCACGTAATTGTGCTCGTCAATTTTGGCTTCATGTCTTCCGTCTATCGCATCAAAAACACAGTCCGTTTTTATGATGCCTAGTTTTTTAGCGAAAGCAACAATACACCTGCCTCCATTTCCACACATACTGCTTTCCTTTCCGTCGGCATTAAAATACACCATGTCGAAATCAAAACCCTCTTTTTCTTGTAATAAAATAAGACCATCCGCTCCAATACCGAAACGCCGATCGCAGAGTTTAGCGATCAACTCATAATTGTTGGGAGAAAGCAGTTGTGTACGGTTGTCGATAAGAACGAAATCGTTTCCGGTACCTTGGTATTTGGAAAAAGGAATAGTCATTTCTGTATTTATTTATAGAACAGATTTGAAATTGAATTGATTGCAAACCTGAATGAGCCGAAATTAGGAAATTATTATGATGAATGAAGGTCTGTTGAGTAGAATTTTAGTAAAAATGTTGCCTTGCGAATGAAAGGTGTTTTAGGGAAAGAGTATGTTCAATGGAATCCGCTACTGTGCTAAGAATTCGAACACAGGAATGGTTGCTGCTTATTCTAGCGATCATCGAATCAAATACGAATTGACAATTAATTTAAAAGCAAATGATATTTACGTTTGGTGTGTTTAAAAATCCCAGAGGGATGACATCTTTGTAGACAATCATATTATGAATGTCATTGAGCGCCGTAGGTGCGGCACCAATCGCATCATTCCTAAAGGTGTCGCTTTCTAAAGGAGTTCAATTTTTTGCTATCTCTTGATAGAACAAATAAAAAAGCCGCTGAAGAAAACTCCAGCGGCTTTTTGAAGGCTTGAAACAGTGATTATTTCGCCACAATCAACTTTTGAACAGCCTTTCCTGTAGCAGTCGCAATTTCTACAAAGTAAGTTCCATTTGCAAAGCTTTCAACCGGAACATCCACTGTAAAAGTAGCAGCTTCCTGCTCTTGTTGATACATCATTTTTCCAGTGACATCAAGAATACGAATGTTCACTTTTTCATTTTTAGCGAAAGCGACATTAATATTTACCAATCCATTTGTTGGATTAGGGCTGAGATCAAATTTGTTTAAACCCTCAATATTATCATTGCTACTGACATCTGCGTTTACACTATATGGGCCGTTGGTAGTAGAACAAGTATTCGCATCCGTAACGGTACAACTGTAGTCTCCAGCAGGCAAATTAGTTAGCTCCATTCCAGATTCGCCATTTGTCCACAAAATTTCGTAAGGAGCAGTCCCTCCTATAATATTGTCTAAAGAGATAGAACCGTCAGAAGCAGCAGAGCTGGTGGTGTTTACGATGGTTTCCATATCAGCTGATGGCTTTTCGGTTACCTCAACTTGTCCAGGGCCGAGCACAACATCTAAGGTATAGTCTGTCTCATCACCGTTGTTATAGTAGTAGAATTCCATGGGAATGGCATTAGTGAAATCTACTAAAGTCTGATCTCCTCCTTCTCCAATCACATTGAATATAATGGTGAATGCAACTTCATTGTCAGGAGAAATTCCAATTGCAGCTGCCGATTGGTCATACCAAGAAGTCAATAATTTTCCAGAGGCAACATTGGTATTTCCAAATTCCAAATCCGCAAAAGTAGAATTAGGTACGGTGGTATTGACGTATTCCAGTACAGTCGGATCCCATTCCATTGCGAACTGAAATAAAGCTACATTAGTCCAGGTGTCTGTCCGAGCTACCATGCTAATTGTTTTACCATTGCAAGTCACAACAGGGTCGAAAAAAAAACCGCCAAAAGATTGCGCAGTGGCGTTTTGATTGGCAAAAGCGAAGATACAACAGAATAAAAGCAACTGTTTTTTTAGTGAAGTAAAGTTGTTCATGGAAGAATTAGTTTTAAATAGTGATGTAAAGGTGATCTCTAAACCGGATAATTTATATTTTATACTCCTAAAGATAAGCGCTTTGGAACAAGATTTGAAATTTGTCCACAATTTATTCACTCAATTGCAGTAGAGTCGACGCTTATTTCGGTATGATTTGTTGTTTTTGCCGCATTAGGATCTAAAGTGGCAAAGCGATAAATGGCTATGAAGAGAAAAAATAGAATGATCCCAAGAGAAATGAAAGAAAACTTCCATCCCCAAATGTTACCAATGTATTCTCCATCCCAAGGATCCCAGGGAAGCTCTCTTTGTTTTTCGTTGTCTCTTTTAGACATTAGATATTCTTTATATTAAAAAAATGTGCCACTTTTCAGGCAAAGTAATCCAATCGAGCTGATAATTTTTTGATATATTGTATCGTTTAAAACTACAATTCGAAACAGTTATTAGCGAGAGAGTTATATATTAAATTTTTATTAAAACTAATAATACGTCGTTTCGAAATAGCGGTATAAAAAATATTTTATATATGTTTGTCCACTTGTTTTAACTAATTAAAACAACTGTTCTGCAAATTACGGCAAAAATATCGAAGCTGTTTGGCTTAGGAGCTCAAAAAGTATAGAATATAATAACCCTGTCATCCCAAGCTGCTTGCCTTGAGCTTGTCGAATGGGAACACAGCGAGCCAAAGGAGACTTCTGGCGCATGGATTGCATTACAAAATTACAACAAAGTCTGAGTTTAATTGTCTTTATAAATAGGGCATAACAAACTTAAACGTTTAAAATACCACCTATGAAAAACTTGGGATTACTATTTGGAGCATGTTTACTAAGCGCGTTTTTATCAATTGCAGGTTACCGCTATTTTATGCCACCTGTAAAAGAGGTCATCATTAGAGAAAGCACTCCAGCGATGTATACCAATTACAGCAAGGACGATCCACTCAATGCTCCTTCGCGCTCTTTTTTATCTTCTTCTCCAACCAACTTCATATCTGCTGCTGAAGCCGTTACTCCGGCTGTCGTAAACATCAAAGCCTCCAATGGTTCGGAGGGGGACTGGTGGGGATCAGGAGGAGGTTACTCTGGTTCTTCCGGGTCTGGTGTTGTCATTTCATCAGATGGATATATTGTAACCAATAATCACGTAATTGAGGAGGGGCGTAACATTGAGGTTACATTAAATGATAAAAGAAAATTTGAAGCAAGCCTTGTAGGAATTGATCGTACCACAGATTTGGCACTTGTCAAAATTGAAGCAAAGGGATTACCATATCTAACTTTAGGGAATTCTGACTCTATTAGAATAGGAGAGTGGGTATTGGCTGTTGGAAATCCATTTAATTTGTCTTCTACTGTAACTGCCGGAATAGTCAGTGCAAAAGGAAGAAGCATAGACATCCTTGAAGGAGAGTATCGTGTAGAGTCTTTCATCCAAACGGATGCAGCAGTAAACCCAGGAAACAGCGGTGGCGCATTGGTAAACACGAATGGAGAATTGGTCGGGATCAACACGGCCATCATCACTCGAAGTGGAAGATATGAAGGTTATTCCTTTGCGATTCCATCGAACCTGGCGAAAAAAGTAATTAAAGACCTCCGTGATTTTGGGGTCGTACAAAGAGCAATACTAGGAGTTGAAATAAGGCCTGTAAACGCAGAATTGGCGGAAGAGTTGAAACTGACGACAGTCGAAGGGGTGTATATTACCAATGTTGTCAAAGGGAGTGGTGCCAGTGATGCAGGAATTGAAGAAGGCGATATTATCCTTAGAATAAATGGTGTGAAAACTCCTTCTACACCAGAACTACAGGAGCTCATTGCCCGATTAAGACCTGGAAATGCTGTTGAGGTGGAATACATTAGAAACGGCAGAAAACGAAAAACGAATGTAACCTTGAAAAATACCTCGGGTACTCTTTCTTTGTTGGGCGCAGAAGAGACTTACCAAAAAGGGGGAAATGAAGGGATTACAAAAGTACTAGGCTTTGAATTGCGGGACTTAAGTTCTTCAGAGAGAAGAAAGCTGAAAACCAAAGGCGCTTATGTAGTGAGTATCACAAGAGGATCAAAAATAGAACGAACCAATATGGACCCCGGATTCATTATTACCAAAGTGAATGACCGAAACATCAATTCTGTTGAGGATGC
>CAZDTI010000643.1:0-4164 GCA_964508085.1 uncultured Saprospiraceae bacterium
TGGTTGGGCTGGAGAATAGGGAGTTTGATTTGTCGCCTGGGTTGAAGGGGCGGGTGGCTTAGAGAGGTCTTGGGATTTAAGTGACAGGTTGGAGATATTGGCTTCTTATTTAGTTTTGAGTTATTTTCTTAACTTTGATTGAATTACACATTGATATTAAATAATATGTGTGATCTAAAGTGAATCGGAGTGAGTTGATATTTATTTCAGAATTAAAATTGATGGTTACGAGGTTCGCACGAGGCCGTTGGCAGCAATCAATAGGTATCAAAAAAAATAAGATTAAATAAAGAACCATATTTTTAACTAAAATAATCAAATCATGAAATGTATAATTTGTGATTCCGAAAATACAGCTAAATCAATAGAGCACATTGTTCCTGAAAGTTTTGGGAATAAACAGTATATAATGAAGCGAGGAACAATTTGCGATAATTGTAATTCAAGATTTTCTAAATTTGAAGGGAAGGCTTTATCGAATTCAATATTTGCAGTAGAAAGAGCGAGGTTTGCTATTCCTACAAAGAAGGGCAAAAATGTAAAAGGAAAAATAGGTAAGTTTAAGGTCAAAGGGGATGAAGAATTTCGTAAACAACACATCACCTTAGAAGGATTAGAAAAAGAGGACTTAAAGAATTATGACCCAGAAAAAGAAACACATCAGATTAGAATTGAGAGTTTCGATAAAAGTGAAGTTGCTACATCAAGATTTTTATTGATGTTAGGAATTGAATCAATCTATAAATCAAAAAATCGACTCTATGAAAAATATGATTTTACAGAACTTAAAAACTATTTGATAAATAAAAGCAATAAAGATTGGGGCTTTATTACGAATCAAAAGAACCCACTAATATTCATTAGTATTCCACAGGGAAGATTGCTTAAATACCTGAAAGGTATCAATTGTGAATTGAAATTTAATAATGAATACGAAGATGAACTTTTGTTCCATTTCAAGTATGGTGGTGTAGGAATGACAATTAATCTGTTAAATAGAGAATTGAAATGGGTGGATGATTATAAAGAAAAATACAAGGAAATCATTATCTTTCCTCAGCATCTTGATAAAAAATATAATAAGTCTTTAGAAAAGACTGTCACCAATACTAAAGACTGTAAAATTGAATCATAGAGCGATTTTCGGCTTTTATCGAATAAAGAAAATTTAATTCTATTTTTTATTCTGATGATAATCCACCGCCTCATTCCAGCCCAGACACCAAGCCTCCCAAGCTCCGCCGAGATCTCTATCAGCAACTGTTCTACTATCACAAGTTACCTCCAAAACAGTAAGGTGGAAATAACATAGTCGTCTCAATAAGGATCTCTTTTAATTGATTTGGGCATAGTATTAACGTTAAATTCTTTCGTTCGAGCCACGATATATCGTTTTTTAGAGAGAAGGTAGCCACCTCGGAATCTATGGTGGGTGCTTACTGCTGAGGCTGTATGCAGCCTGAATATGAGAAGACAAGGGTTATAATAGACGTCGAACAAATAAAATATTAACTAATATGATGGCAGGATATTTGTCCAAGATGAAGAAAACCTACTATGAAAAAGAAAGAAGAACCTTCGGAAAAGAAAGAAGGAGTTATAAAAAGGAATTGGAATCGGGTTCCACCTCTAATCAAGAAGGCTATGGCAGTAATACCCATAGGATCGGTAGCGTTTCTTGGACTACAGCTTTATTTATCTATACGTGAAAATCGGGTAATTGAAACGAGCGAAGTTCCCACTATTGTGATGAGTGATGTTGTTGATTCGTATAATAGCGAAACATACGATGTAACAGTCATTATGGAAATAGCTCATCCGGGGGACACTTTAATTGATCCTGCCGTTGTTACGTTTAAGAACGAGAAATTTTTATTTAGTCCAGAACAATCAACTCCAGAAGAGGCTGTTTTTGTAGCTAAAATTGTTGTAAATGACAAGAATGATAAAATTGAGCTAATGAGAAGCTGTAAGTCCCATCTTAGAGACACTATAAAGGTTTCCCTAAATAAAAAAACCAAAACTGGACGACATAGAATGCACATTAAATCTCTATAAATAAAAGACCAAATAGTTAATTGTCCTATTTTTTCGTATGTTTGTTTTTAGTAATGAATAAAACGCTAAAGATGAATAAGATACTGTTTTTGCTCTTTTTTTGTCAATCCACCACTGCTTTTTCGCAAGAAAATAGTGAAGCATATTATTATACGGTGTTAAAAGGGGAAGTCTCAACCAACATCCCTGACGATAATAGCATACAAATCTTAGGATTTAAACAAAGAGACCTTAAGGATACTCTTTTTAATAGATACTCCAATTATAAAGGAGAATTTGAAATAGAGTGTAACTTACCTGTAAATAGAGATTTTTACATTCTGTTTAAAAGAGAGGGATTTAATCAGGTTATAAAACATGAGGTTGCAAGTACGAAAGATACGTTTGGTTTTGAAATCGAGCTTCAGAAAACGGTAAACTCTTCTCTTGTTTACGGAACAAAAAAAGATGCTAATATTTCGCCTAGTAATTTAGATCTTCGAATTTACCCTTCGGCAGATTTTTTCATTTCTGAGGAAGAATGTGCAAATAACCCTCTTTGTGCTAATGCTAAAGCAAGTGACTATTACTTCTATTCTAAAGAATTTCATTCAACAGTTAATGATACCCTCTTGTTGCCAGATAAGGGAATTGTAGTAGCCTCAGGCGCATGGTATGAAGTACAGTATACTTCAAATTTAAATGAAAAATCTAAATTTGGATTTCTATTTTATAACGCTGAAACTGATTATTTCGATTCACAAAAGTATTATAAAGCTAAGGTCAATTTTGATAATGATTGTTACGCATCCATTATTAAAAATGACGAAGAGCAATCAAATATAAAAAATAAAAGAAAGGTTAAATTAGCTCCAAATAAAAACTACGTAGTTAATAATGTTTGGAAATCAGAAAAGCAAATTCTATGTTTAGCATTGGCTTCTGCCAAACATGCTGGAGACCTTTTAGTAAGTGCTGATAATTGTAGTTTTGTTACGGTGCTCGGTGAGCCAGTTCGTTTCTAAGAAGATTAGAAATGAGATCAATTAATCTTAAACCTTGATACCCTTATCCTGTAAAATAGAATAAGAATCATCAAGGTGTTCTAAAAGCAATCTTATTCTTTAAGCAAGTTTCACTCTGAAGAAACAACTTTCAAAGCTTTCTCCCCAATACAATTACTCGAAAGTCAGCTACTTGTTTTAAGATTGAAGGTGTCGTTAATGAAGCATGTATTCTCTAAAATATTCAACCTCTTCGAGTTAATTTCAAATGCATTGTAATCTGTCTGGAAAAAGCGTCGTAGTATTTCGTAAATCTTTTTCGAATCAATCTTCCTTAAAGCCAATTAGTTTAACCAACTCGGAGTTTAAACGATATATGTAATTTGGAATGACGATGGTATTAAACGATTTGAAATTAATAGAGGCAAGAGTGAATGGTAGGCTAAGTAGAGATACAGGTCTGGTTGTCCTACTACTCTGAATTCGAAGTCCACTAAGGAATAGAGAGGGCGTTACGAACATAGTAGTTGAAAAATAAAAAATATTTTAATATCCAAGAACACAGACTTTAAATTATTAGAACAGGGAATTAAAGAAGATGGAAATAGGTCAATCGCAGATAAAATAATAAAGAGACTTCATGATTTAGAATTATCTGTAGAATCTAATCAAGGAAGGTGGGGGTGGGAATTAATTCAAAACGCAAAGGATAGTGTTGTAGAGGAATTTGAGGAAAATAAAAGAGCAATAAGTAACACGAATGAAGAAATCGATTTGCTTTTGAAAATATTCTTGAATACAAATATAGAGTTAGTGAAGATGTATGGGGCGAGGGAATCGATATAAAAGAATTTGTCGAATTGATAAAAGAAGAAATAGAAATATGAAGCCAACATACAGCAATGGCTAAAATTGCAATTTGGTTATACACTCATACTGATCTTAGCTGAGACTGCTTCGTGTAAGTGAAAAAGAAAGAACCAAGACTAAGATAAACTCTTGACTTAAAATTGCCTTCCCATATGAGTCGTTGGTTAAAGGCTTAGAAAATAAAAACGAGATAATACAAGACCCTTTAAAATATTCTGTGTAAACGTTTTTCGGAGTATTTGATTAAAGCCTA
>CAZDTI010000644.1:0-4161 GCA_964508085.1 uncultured Saprospiraceae bacterium
CTAAATTAAAAAAACATGAAAACTTATATAACCTCAATTATCTCTCTCCTAATTTATTCGTCTCTTTGGGCTCAAACCAAAAATTGCATATCAGACCCCGTAATTGTACCCAATCCAATAACAATGGAAGACGATACTATTTTTACGACCTCTTGTTGCAACGATTTAATTAGTACCGCTCCAATCAATCCCGTCAACACGGAACGTCCTGATTTATTAAATCAATTTGACTGGCTTGCTCCTACCCAAACCCTACCCAATCCAAACACTTTAGCGATAAATCTTGGAAATGGTGTAGCCTATGCAAAACATCCTTTCCTAATAGATAATACCAGTTATTCTTGGTTTTCCTCTTTTAGAAGTGGACAAACGGTTCCTTTTGAATCACATATTATGCATCCTAAATATGGCTGGGAATTAATGCACATGAACCTTGGCTCGGGTCTATACGGAGACGGCCAAGGCACAGCGCGAAGTAATCCGTACCTACTATTCTACAATAAGTATTCAGGAAAGTTACGATTGGTTGTTTCTCCAGGTTTCGGACTATCATCAATATCAATCTTCAATAACACCACCGTAGATTTATCTATTCAAAAAATTCCCAATAGTGATGAATACAAACAATCTGCTATTCTGAATAGGTATAATGAGCAACAATTCGCTTTGGATCAAACCACCATCGCACAAAAAGTTTCATCTCCTTTAAGTTTCACTACCCCCTACGATTGGTCTATTGCTGATTTTCAACTTGCCTATGATCCTTGTAGTTGCAATCTCCCTTCTCGGTTGGATTTCAGATTTACGGAGCAACACTTTTCATCAGCATCCATGACGGGGCCTCTTGTCGGCAGTCAGATTCCCCTGAATCCCTTTGGCAGCAAACAGTTAAACTTTCAACATGATTTTTTAGCTTCTTTTCTGAATAATGACTTTCGTAATAACGATAAAAATATAACGGGAATGCTGGTTTACAATGATATTGGCTTGGATACACCTTCTGATTACATTAGTAATGCGATGAAATTTTACAGTTTCACATTGGATGTAGTCGGAGAGCCATCAGCAGGCATTAAAAGTAATATCACTACTTTCGGAGATAATAACAACAGTATAACCGCAGGTGCTTTTGCAATGGCAGGCGCAGGTTTTGCTTCCAAGCGAATAAACTCACCAGCATCAAATATTACCCATCTCGAAGCTGACCTTAGTATAAATGGCAAGATTGATTTTATTACAAATTCTAGTGGCTTCGCTGGTTTTCAATTAATATCTCCAGGTAGTTTCATTTTTGACAATTCCTTTATCCCCTGGGATCAACACGCCTTTTACAACGAACTCCCCGGGCTTTTTGCACTATTAAAAACACCCGAGCTTCTACTAAGCTATGATAAAGATCACTTGTTTGGTTTGGTTATGGACGAACCCTTGCAGTACGCGTTGAACCCTGCTGCTGAAATTGACTTGGAGGAATCTGAAATCTATGCCGCCATTGAATTTGATGTATACCATCCGGAGCATGAAAACTTTGCCTATTACGAGCAGTTGCAAAACCTTCTGGCTCCCTCCTTTAATATTGGCGATATTCAATATTTACCGAATACCGATTTATTGGAAAAATTTCCATTTCTGGGCTATCCTTCCCTTGAGCATAACAGGGTGAATGCGGAGAAATACACAACACCAAGTCCCTGCTCAAAAATCACAATGCAAACGGCATTGGTTCCAATTGATAGACTAGACGAGTTGCGCTTCATGGAGCAATATGACCAGCAATTGTTAGCACTAAACCACGCTGACGAAGTGGGAATAACAGAAGAAGATTATTTGAAGTTATTCAATTTCAGAATTAAAATTTTGGCGAATTATACCTTCTTACCAAACGCATATGACAGAGTGAACAAAACCGTCCAAATCTACACCTACAAACTCGGAAATACTACGCGGCCGGATTACTTAGATTTTGAGGAATGCAACAATGTTCCCGATCAATTTTGTGATACGGAAGGAGATTACAATCAATATGACGAATATCCCCACGAAGGACTCAACACCGTCTCTACAACTGACCTAAAAGCTTTTTGTAACAGCACAGCATACAAGGCTTCTTTCCCACAAACAGAGACTCCTCCGATTGAAGAAGATATAGATTTAAACATCGAAAAAACCATCGACTATAAGCTTTATCCAAACCCCGCAGACGAGCTCTTGAATTTTTATTTAAACCTTAGCGCCGATGCCAAAGTAGCTATCCGAATTTTCGATCTTAGTGGGCGCGAATTACTAGACTACGCGATCAGCAAACAATGGAACAAAGGAGAACACCTAATAAAAATCCCAGCAGAAAGCTTATCCCCTGGTTTGTTACTCTTTGAAGTATGCGTTGATGGAAATTGCACTACTGAAAAATTAAGTGTTGTGCATTAATAACTTTTGGTCTAATCTTGAAATGCCCTAGTCTTTATAAAGGTTAGGGCATTTTTCATATAGCACTTAGTAGCCCTCCCCTCTCTATTTATTACCAAATCCCATATATTATCTTTATTTTTGCTGTATCTACGCCGTTTTCAGTAAAAACAACCATTTACCAAAAACAACGTAAGCATACTATTACTAATGAAACACTAGGGAAAAGTGTTCAATAAACAGAGAAATCTTGCTGAATCTACTCAGTAATCTTACCCTCTTTATTACACCGATCCCATAACACAGACCCTCCATATCGGTCTACCTGAATCTCAATCTATCTATGGCAGCAAAGAAAAAGAAAAGTGGCTTTGGACAGCTTTCCCTCCCCTTTCAACTCAGTGATGAAAGGATCCCTAAAATCGTTGGAATGCTCAGTCTCCTCTTGGCCATCTACCTGCTCATTGCCTTTACCTCTTACTTATTCACTTGGCAAAAGGATCAGGATATGGTACTCCAATTCAATTGGAGTCTCCTCTTCCAAGGCGATGTCCAACTGGCCAACTGGCTAGGAAGACTCGGAGCCATCGTTTCCAACATGTTCTTTTACTGGGGCTTCGGAATCGCTTCCTATATCTTCGTCTTTCTATTTGGTTCTTTTGGAATGAATAGAATAAAGAAGAATCCATTGTCCAGTTTTGTACCGGTTCTTTGGAACTCTTTCCTATTACTTATCTCGCTTTCCATATTGTTGGCTTTCTTTTTTAAGACCTCAGGCTTTCCCATCGGAGGAGCATTTGGAGAATCTATTAGCCAGTGGTTAGTCAATTTTGTAGGGGTAGCCGGAATGATTGCTTTGATATTCTTTGTTGGAATAGCGGCCTTTGTTTGGTCGGTCAATCCAGAACTAGCGACTATGACACCAGCCTCTGCCTGGAAGGAAATTAAACTATCTTTTTCTGATTTTATTAATGGTAGAAAACGACCAAAAAAGGAGGTCAATAGCTCCTCCTCTTCTCCATTGCGGACACATACTGCACTAAGACCTGGAAATTCAGGTTCTGAAATGGAGATAAATGAAGGTGAAATGCCACAAGCACCACAAAATCCAGAATTGATTCCGACGGAGGACAAACCGGATGCCGCAAAAGAACCCGCAGCTACTGTAGCCGAAGATGGTCAACTTTCTATAAATCTGAACAGAGCAAAAAGAGAAAAACCTGTAGCCTTGCGCTCAGGTGAAGGAGAGTTGGAGATTGCAGAATCTGTACCGGATACTCCAATTCCAGATGATGAGGATCAAAAGCACGATGTATTAGCCGATAAAACAGATATTACTCGCTTAGCACAAAATCACGATAACGGAGAGCCTTACGATCCAACCTTGGATTTATCTTCATACGAGCACCCTGTCCTAGCATTGTTAGAAGACCACAGCGACCAGACTTATGAAATAGATCGTGCAGAACTAGAGCGAAATAAGGATCAGATTATTGAGACCTTACTCAACTATAAAATTGAGATTATAAAAATAAAAGCGACCATCGGTCCAACCGTAACGCTTTATGAAATCATACCAGCTCCTGGTGTTCGTATTTCCAGAATTAAGAACTTGGAAGACGATATCGCTTTGAGTTTATCGGCCCTGGGTATTCGTATCATTGCTCCAATTCCTGGAAAGGGAACCATTGGTATTGAAGTACCTAACAAAAACAAGCAGACCGTTTCTCTGAAGGAAGTACTTATTTCTGAAAA
>CAZDTI010000645.1:0-4153 GCA_964508085.1 uncultured Saprospiraceae bacterium
TTTAACAAAAATAAAAAGAACCTAAATGAATTTTTATATATCGAAAAATTGATGACTCGAATAATAATTCATTTATACAAATCTAAAGGCTCTCTGCGTGCGGAAATACACTATATCAAGAGCACACATAACAATAAAAACACAAAAGCCCCGCCGATAAAAAATCAGCGAGGCTTTTCTTGTTTTGCTAAACACTCAAATGCCTAGTTGGCCATTTCCGACAAAAACTTCAGTCGAACCAGTTGAATCTCCTCCATCGTCACATCATCCTCTTCCAGCTCTTCATAAGCCTCATCTACAGAATCATTATCCGCCTCCATGAAATAGTCATAAATGTCTTCGCGGGAATATTCATCCACATTATCTTCAATGTAATAATCAATATCTAGTTTAGTACCCGAAGCAACAATCATATCCATCTCGTGATACAATTCTTCCATGTCTAAATCATTAGAAGAAGCGATGTCATGCAATGGAATTTTTCTATCGATAGATTGAATGATATTTACTTTGACTTTAGATTTGTTGGCGACTTGTTTTACCACAAAATCTGTTGGTCTTTCAATTTCATTTTGTTCTACGTATTCTGCAATTAGTTCAATAAAAGATTTTGCATAACGCAATGCTTTTCCTTTGGACACTCCAGTAATGTTCGCCATGTCTTCCATGGAAATCGGATACTGTGTAGCCATGTCTTCCAAAGAAGGATCCTGAAAAACAACATAAGGAGGAAGGTTATGTTTCTTAGCAACCTGTCTTCGCAAATCTTTAAGAAGTACCATTAAGGTTTTATCCAATACCGCCGTTTTGCCAGAAGGCTCATAATCTGCAATGCTACCGTCGTCGTAATTGTGGTTGATTGGAATCTTAATCTCAAAAGGCTTATTAATATAAGCGTGGCCTGCTTCTGTGATTTTCAACAAACCGTATTGCTCAATATCTTTATAGATCAAATTGTTGAGCATCGCGTGGCGATAAACAGAAAACCAGAAGTTCTCCTCTTTTTCTTTTCCGATACCATAGGTCGCCATCTGGTCGTGCTTGAAGTCATGCATTTCCTGCGTCTCTTGCCCGGTGATGAATTCCACCATGGCTTTGATGCCGTAGTTCTCATCTCGTTCTTTGATCGCTTTAATGGCGTTTTGCATTTCTTCTTTTACAGCAATTTGTTCTTTAGGGTGTCGACAGTTGTCGCACATTTTATTACAGCCCTCGTCACCATAATCTTCACCAAAGTAATGCAATAGGAATCGTCTTCTACAAGAGGCCGTTTCAGTGTAAGCGGTGATTTCCTGCATGAGCTGAGCACCCATTTCTCTTTCTGCAACTGGCTTATCTCTTAAGAATTTTTCCAGTCGTTGAATGTCTTTGTGAGAATAGAAGGAAACACATCGTCCCTGCAATCCATCACGTCCCGCACGTCCGGTTTCTTGATAATAATTTTCAATACTTTTTGGAATATCGTAGTGAATGACAAAACGAACATCTGGTTTGTCAATTCCCATTCCGAAAGCAATAGTCGCTACAATTACATCGACGTTTTCCATTAAGAAATCGTCTTGTGCTTTGCTACGTGTTTTTGCATCAAGTCCGGCATGGTATGGAGAAGCTTTAATGTCGTTTACGTTTAGGAACTTCGCAATTTCGGTGGCGGACTTTCTACTTTGCACGTAGATGATCCCAGATTCACCGGGCATTCCTTTTACGATTTTTATAATACTCCTAAGCGTTTGTTCCTTTTTACCTTTCTGTAAAATTTCATAGTACAGATTGTCCCGATTGAAAGAAGACACGAAGCTGTTGACAGACTCCATGTTAAGATTTTTGGTAATATCGGATTGTACCTTAGGAGTAGCTGTCGCTGTTAGGGCAATGATTGGAATAGCTTTGTCGATGCTGTCAATCATTTCACGGATGCGTCGGTATTCTGGTCGGAAATCATGTCCCCATTCCGAAATACAGTGTGCTTCATCAACAGCTACGAAGGAAAGATTGACCTGTTTGAAGAATTCGATATTTTCCTGTTTGGTTAATGTTTCCGGAGCGATAAAAAGTAATTTGGTTTTACCGTCTGTAATGTCTTCCTTTACTTTACGCATCTGGCCTCTGTTGAGGGAAGAATTGAGGAAGTGGGCTACATCATCATCGTCGCCGTAGCTACGGATGGAGTCCACTTGATTTTTCATCAATGCGATTAAAGGAGAGATGACGATTGCCGTACCTTCCATCATGAGCGCAGGAAGTTGGTAGCAGAGTGATTTTCCGCCACCAGTAGGCATGATTACGAAAGTGTCTTTTCCGTCTAGTACGCTTTGGATAATTGTTTCTTGATTTCCTTTGAACTGATCAAAGCCGAAAAAATGATCAAGCGCAGAGTGTAAGCTTGTGTCGTTATTTGCAGTTACCATCATATTATTTGAAATTTTTTCTGCTGCTGCTGTATTTCTGCAAGTGTTTTTAACAGAAAAAATAAATTTGTTTTCTAAAATTAAATAAATAGCTTTTCTTGTAAATTACATTTTAATGTAAGCTGTGACCAACCGTTGAATGAAAAGCTTATATGTATGTATACTCGGTTTAAGTTGTCTGGCAACATCATACGAACAAAAAATAGATTTATTGTGTGCTATTTAACCAGATAACGCGAATTAAATTCAACTTAAAAATAAGTAAAAAAAATCAATAATCACCTGCATGCGGTATTAAAGTTTTAATTAAGTATAAAACGATCCAATTGGTTTTTGTAAACCTTGCTAGTCTTTAGTTGTAGGTGATTTCAAAAAAAAGGCTTTCAGCAGAGGGCTGTTTTTTTGAGGCATCAAAAATAGAAAAATATTGTGAATAACGAAAGAAAAATTAAGTCAATTGCCTGCCAAACGATTAATATTGAATCAGAAGCGATTCAAGCGCTGGAAAGTGGAATTAATGATGATTTTGTACTATGTATAAACGCCTTATTTGAAGCCAAAGGGAGGGTCGTAGTGACCGGAATAGGAAAGTCGGCTATTGTAGGAAAAAAAGTAGTGGCTACTTTTAACTCCACCGGAACGCCTTCTGTTTTTATGCATGCCGCTGATGCCATTCATGGAGATTTGGGTATTATTCAATCGGATGATATTGTTCTTTGTATTTCTAAAAGTGGGGAAACTTCGGAAATAAAGGTGTTGGTTCCGCTGCTGCGAAATTTGGGAAATACGATTATTGGAATGGTTTCCAAGCAGACTTCCTTTCTTGGGCGACAGGCCGATCATGTTTTGCATACGCCAATTACCCGAGAAGCTGACCCAAATAATTTAGCACCCACTGCAAGCACTACTGCACAAATGGTCATGGGAGATGTATTAGCTACTACACTACTCGCACTCCGTGGTTTTACTCCCGCCGATTTCGCACTCTTTCATCCAGGTGGTTCATTAGGGAAACAACTTTACCTTCGTGTTCATGATATTTCTTCTAACAATGAAATTCCGAAAGTATTCACGGATAGCAATTTGCAGGAAACGATTTTAGAAATGACTTCCAAACGTTTAGGGATAGCCGTGGTGGTGGATGATGCTAATAAAATAGTAGGCGTTATTACGGATGGTGATTTGCGTAGGATGTTGGAAAAGCAAATTGATATTAGGGAGTTGAATGCTGCTGATATTATGTCGGAGAATCCTAAGACGATATCGGAAGGAGAGCTGGCTGTGAATGCATTATTGTTGATGCGGGAGAATAGTATTTCGCAGTTGGTGGTGATAGATGAGGATGGTGTTTATGTTGGGATTGTGCATTTGCATGATTTGGTTCGGGAGGGGTTGGTGTAGTTGTTTAATTTTAATTCTTTTTATATGCTAGTTGATTATTGTTCTAATGATATTGTTTGGATTAATGAGATTTACTTTTGGAATTAAGCATTTTGGTGAGGCCTTCGGCGACTTACTTTTGCAGTCGGCAAAAAGTAAGCAAAACCAGCCCGCAAGCGGTCGGGCGGGCCCCCGGCCAATCGAAGGCTGCTGCACGCATATAATTTGGCTTTCTAAGAAGATTCTTTTTGGCCTTACTTTTTTACTCTGCTTTTTCACGAGCTGTGAACAAAAAAAATCAACCCCATCTACTCCGGCATTTTATCATTGGAAAACAAACTTAGATCTCAGTTCTTCCGAAAACG
>CAZDTI010000646.1:0-4150 GCA_964508085.1 uncultured Saprospiraceae bacterium
ACTTGGTTACGGCGCTTCGATATGCTTTTACAATATATGCTTCCATAATTTTTTTAATTTAAAATTTAAAAAATAACATTAACCGTTAACGTTAACATAAACTTCCTTCTTACGAAAACCCCTGCAATTGCTCCGTGCTCTCTGTGCCCTCTGTGTGAGCAACCACACTAAAAGAAGGCCAAAAAAGGTACAAATCGCTCAGCGTTCTCTGCGCCCTCTGCGTGAGAAAACCACACTAAAAAGAAGGCCACAAAAACTCTGCTCACTGCGTTAATTACGCAAAGGCTTATTCTTTTGCAACATATGCTGAATACGCTCCAAAGTCTTTTTCTCCCCACAAAGACTCAAGAAAGCCTCCCGCTCAATATTCAATAAATATTGTTCAGAAACTTCTTGCGGTCCACTCAAGTCACCTCCACATAAAACGTAACCAACTTTCCGCGCAATCTTCGCATCATGCTCCGAAGCATAGCCACCAAGCACCAACTCATTTACAGCAGTATATAAAGCACCCAAACCATTTTGACCTAAAACTTTGATATTGTTTCTAGGAGCTGGTTGGACGTAATCTTTAGCCAGTTCAAGTACTTTAGATTTTGCATCAGCGATGTTACGTGTACTATTTGTTACAACCGAATCTTTAGTATGTAATAAATAACCTTTGTCAAAACCTTCATATGCTGAAGTACTGACAGAAGCCATCGCAATTGTTTTTAACCCTTCTACTAATTTCGGAATAATAACATCTCCTGCATACATAGAGTCAGAAAGACGAACAGCGAACTCTTTAGTTCCACCACCACCAGGAATTAATCCAATTCCTACTTCAACTAATCCAATGTAACTCTCTGCTGCACAGACCGCTGCATCACAATGCATGATGGTTTCACAACCACCACCGAAGACGTATCCTTGAGTAGCTGCCACAACTGGAATAGAAGAATACCGACAACGCATTGTTGTTTGCTGGAATAAATCACAAGCCATGTTCAATTCGTCAAACTCTTGTTGGAAAGCAAGCATTCCGATCATCATCAAGTTGGCACCTACAGAGAAATGCTGTGCATTATTCCCAATGACCAAGCCTTTCCATCCATCTTCTTCTGCAATCCGAATGGCTTCATTCATGCCCCGTAAAACACCTTCTCCAATGGAGTTCATTTTACTGGTGAATTCCAAACAAAGAACACCATCTCCAATATCATGAAGAACTACTTCATCGTTTTTGAAAACTGGAGAAAGCTCCCGATAGTTATTCAAAACAATGTATTCTTCTGTACCAGGAATTGTCTTATAGGCTCCGGCAATTTGATCGTAGTATTGATTGTTGCCACCAGCAGATTTGTAAAAAGAAGTATGACCATCTTTCACCATTTGCTTCACCCAGTCGCCAATTTTTTCGCCCTGAGCTTCTGCTAATTCAATTCCTTTTTCCAAACCAATAGCATCCCAATATTGGAATGGTCCCATTTCCCAAGCGAAACCAGCACGGAGCGCATCATCGATAGAGTAGAGGTTATCAGAAATTTCCGGAATTCGATTAGAAACATAAGCAAATAAGCCAAGCAAGGATCTTCTAACCAATTCTCCACCCTTATCTTCTGCATTAAAAACAGCTTGAACACGTGCCGTTAAGTTGTCTATTTGTTTTGCCGTGTCTAAAGAAGGAAGCGAAACTCTTTCTGTTGGTTTGTATTCCATCGTGTCAAGGTCAAGTGCCAATATAACAGGTCGACCCTTAGCGTCTCTTTCCTTCGTTTTTTCGTAGAATCCTTTTTTAGTTTTATTTCCTAAAAACTTGTTGTCCAACATGAACTGCAAGTATTTTGGAATTTCAAAAGTAGCTGCTTGTTCATCATCTGGACAATTGGCTTTGATCCCTTGGATAACCTTCGCAGCCGTATCATGACCCACTAAATCACCTAAACGGAAAGTCCCCGTTTTTGGGCGACCAATTGCTGGTCCCGTTAGTTTATCAACTGCCGAAATCGGTAACCCTAATTCCTGTGTCAACTGATAAACTTTCGCCATAGCGTAAACCCCAACTCGGTTGGCAATAAACGCGGGTGTATCTTTACAAAGAACGGTTTGCTTACCTAAAATACGATCGCCATAGTTCATGAAAAACTGAACCACTTCAGGACGTGTATCTTTAGTAGGAATGATTTCCAACAACCGCATATATCTTGGCGGATTGAAAAAGTGTGTTCCGCAAAAATGTTGTTTGAAATCGTCAGAACGACCTTCCGTCATCATATGAATCGGGATACCAGATGTATTAGAAGTAATGAGCGATCCTTTCTTACGGTACTTTTCTACCTTTTCGAAAACTTGCTGCTTGATATCTAATCTTTCGATTACAACTTCAATAATCCAATCACAATCGGAAATGTCTCCAAAATTGTCATCGAAGTTACCCGTCTTAATTCGACTGGCAAACCCTTTTGAATACAGAGCGGCAGGTTTTGATTTGATGGCAGTCTTTAGAGCGCCATTTACGATACTGTTTATAACGGCAGGTTTGGCTTTATCTTCTTCACTAAGATTGAAAGGAACGATATCTAACATGACAACGTCCAAACCAATATTTGCAAAGTGACAAGCGATCCCGGATCCCATGATCCCGGAACCTAAAACAGCAACTTTCTTAATGCGGGGATGATACCCATTGTGGGTAGTAGAGGAAGGCTTTTTTTCTACGGCAAGATTATGATCCATAGTAGGTTTTATTAGGTGATAAAAATGGTATTCTTAAATAGATTGTTGGTTGGTTGTTTTCACTTGTTTATTATTCCAAACAAAAGAAACAATTAAACCTTAGTCATTGACTTATGTCCAATAAACCAATGTAATATAAACGGTAGTATCCGATAAAAGTTTGAGCGAAGCACTCATTTTAGCGAATATTCGCAAAAATAGTAAAATCAGTACACAAATTAAAGTTTTTACAGTGTGTTTTTGATAACAGCAGCACTAGCTCAGACCTTGTTTAAGGGTGACTGAAGACATTAGGTCGCTTTTACGAAGCTTAGTCATAACGTTGTTTCCGATACTAAAACCCATGTTATGCGGCGGAAGATAATTATAAGTTCATGCTAATCCTTAAAATTATTACTAAAAACTATAAAAATAGAAAGGGTATTAATAATTTGGGGCTTTTATAAAACGTTAAGTTGCTCAAATGTATTGAAGTATGCTTTAACGTATACAAAACAATCGAAGACAAACCTAAAATCAAAAAGATGAATTTCGAAACATTATTGTTATTTCAAGCGGCTGATGAGGAAACTACAGGAAGCCAAAGTTTAATGAGTATCGTAGTCGAGGGAGGACCAATGGGAATCGCCATTGTTTCTATCCTTATGATCTTATCTGTTATTGCTATTTACATTTTTGTCGAAAGACTGCTGACCATCAAAAAGGCAGGTAAAATCGATGAAAATTTTATGAATAATATCCGTGCAAACGTTGGTGCTGGAAATATCCGCGCAGCTCAGGCTTTGTGCCAAACGACGGACACCCCAGTTGCTAGAATGGTAGAGAAAGGATTGATGCGTATTGGAAAGCCATTGCGTGACATTGATGCTGCTATCGAAAACGTAGGTAACCTCGAAATTTTCAAATTAGAAAAGAATCTCTCTAGCTTGGCAAGTATCGCAGGTGCTGCTCCAATGATTGGTTTCTTCGGAACAGTAACCGGGATGATCCTGGCCTTCTACAAAATGGCAACTGCCGGTGATGTAACCCCTGACGTTTTAGCAGGTGGTATCTACCAAGCCTTGATTACAACTGCCTTCGGATTAGCAATTGGTATTTTCGCTTTCGTTGGATACAACGTTTTGGTTTCTAACGTAGAAAAAGTAGTCTTCCAAATGGAAAGAACGACGGTGGAGTTTATGGATTTGCTTCAGGAGCCGACTTAAAGGGCAGATAAGGATTGATAATGGCAGATGAGGGTAGATAAGGGTTTTCCTCTAACGCTATATCTGCGAAAAAAGGAAAAACTTGTTTTTCACCATCGATTCTTATCTATCTAATAACGAGATTCACGTTAGAAGGAAGTTAATAGTTAATGTTAACAGTTTAAGTTAAAACCAATGGGCTTAAAAAAACGAGCAAAAGTTAGTGCCGAATTTAGTATGTCTTCTCT
>CAZDTI010000647.1:0-4124 GCA_964508085.1 uncultured Saprospiraceae bacterium
TCCGGCTAAGGTTAGACTTGCAATTATAAAAACGGTCAAGAATTTAGTAAATCGTTTCATTTTATGATTTTTTTATAGATTTTTCAAAACACATAAGTACATCGAAAAAAGTATTGTGCGATTTTGGTTTAAAAATGGTGTGCGCACAGGAAAAACAAAATTATTTATCGCCAATCTTGTACGCACAGACCAAACAAAACACATTATTTGTGCTCTAGGGATCATTTTCAATCCACGCTTACCCTTTGTTATTTTTCGCCTCTTTTATCTTCTCTTTGTTTTCTTCCTGGTGCTCGAGGTACATTGTGTATTGATCTTTCGTAAGCAATTTTTGCATCTCTGCATTTTTTGCAGAAATAATTGATTTCAATTTCTTGTACTTGGACAACTTTCCGCCACTACTATTTTTCACTTCTTTCAATTGCCCAGCATATCTTTTAGTGATCTCTTTAAAAGTCGGTTTTTGTGTATCCGACAATTGTAATTTGTCTTGAAAAGCTTTGGCATCTTTTAGCATTTGCTTTTTCTGATCGTCTGTCAATTTCGAACCAGCGTCTTGTGCGACTAGGCTAGTTGCGCTAAATAAAAACAGTGCGAAAAACATTGGAATTAATTTTAAATACTTCATGATTTGTAATTTTAGTTGATTATTAAATTTTACTTATTTTTTAAATTTTTCAGGCAATTCATCAAACGACTCGAAGCGGCCTGACGAAACCCTCAAAGTATATCTTACTGCGCCGCCGGCGTCTCTTTCTTCTTTGGCATTAGACTTACAGCCACACTAACAAAAGGTCCATTCACAGAATCATACTCAAAAGTATCATCCGTTTCATTTTCAAATCGATACCTTCTATTAATACTATAGCCCCCGAATACTTCGAGATGAAAAGCTCTATAGAACCGAACATTTGCCAGCAAACCAACATTGGTTCGCGTATAAATCAGTTTGTCAATCGTGGCAGGATCTGCACCATTAAATTGGTCTATGGTTACGCCATAATTACCACCGAGTAGCTCCGCTTTTGCACCTATACTGAATTTCTTTCTGGCTCCAAGTCCATGCAAATAGGTAATATGATGAGGCAGCAAAATGTCCAGGTTGTGTCTTCTATTTTTATGCTGAACTTTAATAGCTGGCAAAAATAACGGCTCCCCTGTTTGAGTGGTATAGACTAGTCCAAGTCCCAAAACGGTGGAGGCACCAAACTTGCGGGTCGCCATTGCTGTACCCAAAAACAATAAATCATCTTTTTCTAAATCTCCTTTAAAGTCAGAGGCCAATGTAGGCTTCAAGCGTACCAATAAATTCATTTTTGGACTAAGGCGCTGCACCAAAGTAAAAGAATAGGAAAGGCTGTGTAAATTTTTATTTACTTCGTCATTTTCGAAAAGCGGAGAATTGGAAAGCGTAGATCGAACTTGACCGTAACCTAAACTATTTATGATTGTGGTTTTTCCATTTTTCAATTTCTTAGGCAGGTTTACATTGATCAAAAATTCTTGAAAAGCAGCTTCTTCATTATCCACTGCAGCTTCGAATTCTGATTTGGCGAAACTGGAATACTTCACCTCAACTATTTTAAGCTGTCCATAGCTAAGCACACTAAAGCAAAGCGTCATTAACAATACAATTACATTTTTCATTTTTATGTGTTTTATTTTTATTAATTAGCAGAGGACTGTTTGTAGTTAGCAGATGGCTTCCTTTTAACTCGACAGAAGGAAGCTAACCGCTAACTGCAATAGCTTGCTGTTTTAGACTATTTCATTAATTAAATTCTCCAATCGATCTTCCATTCAAGTTCTGCGTAGGTCGGTAATTACTACTCAAAATAGCAGCCATATCTCCAATCTGAGCTGAAGAGGCTTCCACCGCTGTTTTCATTACAAACCAGGAAACCATTTCCGAACAAGGAGGAGTTGTCAGCGAACCACTGTAAGAATAGTACGCCGTATTGGTTGGTAATAAATCAGAGATGTTGATCATATCACTACTTTCATAAACGTCTGTTGTCGTTGCCGGATAGTTGTCGCTGAAGTTTTTCAAAAAAGCATTTTCTGCACCTTCTGAAACCAATACCGAGACAACTGCTAAAGCGCCACCATCACTTTCATGTACTAAGTGAATCTCCATTGGGAAATGATTTCCATCAACAGTATGCTCAGACAAAGTATGAAAATGAAATTGCTTCAGTTCATAAGCCACTCCGTCAATAGTTAGGTTACTACCGGTATCATAATTACATTCTACCGTATGTCCATTGTTAAATAAATCAATATCTGTCTCCCCATAATTTGTTTCTAAAGTAGCTAATGAAGCATCGACAGCTGCGCCACTAATATTGATCGGAGATTGCGCATTACCACCGCAATCTGCATTACAAGTGTGCCAAGTTTCTGGATCTGAATCGCCTACATAAGCCCACTCATAAGTGCTACAATCGACATCTTCGTCGTTGTCTTCATCATCACTTTTACAAGAGGAAAATAAAAGCATCGTGCTACAAGCTGCTAGGATTAAAAATTTAATGTTTTTCATTTTTTTTGTTTTTTATATGGTTATATTTTTTTTTGAATTCGTCTTAGTGTGTTTTGCCCGCGCTGCCCCTAACCCCTAAAGGGGAACCTCCTCCCGCCGACCGCACCGACCGTACCCTTGACCGTGAGTTAGCTTACAGCTCCGCTGTAGATGCTAACTCCGCTGTAGATCCTACTTCCTCCCCCAAAGCGTCACCACCGGCGTCCGC
The DNA here is from genome assembly GCA_964508085.1 of uncultured Saprospiraceae bacterium. Classification (GTDB taxonomy): domain Bacteria; phylum Bacteroidota; class Bacteroidia; order Chitinophagales; family Saprospiraceae; genus CALGLS01. The sequence goes on from CAZDTI010000647.1 coordinate 2,751, forward strand.
GCAGTCCATGCCCCTTTCTTATAGTAAAAGACCACCTTCTTCACAATCCTCCTATTCCCAGGCAAGTCAATAACCCGCGTCTCCGACCCCGCAGCAATGTTACGGCGAATAGCATGTTCCCAAACATCACCATTCCCATAATGCACAATCATCTTCTCAAAATGAATCGGCGCATTCTTTACAAAGAATTTCATTTTCTTAAAAAAGCCCCTGGAAGCAGTCACGGTTATCACATCCCGATCCAACGAAGCCTTCACCGTTCGACTTCCCAGAACTACCCAATCCCCAAGCAATTCTTCTTCTATACAATCAGTTGTAAAAGAATTGTTTTCTACTGGACTGGTAAATGACTGACACAAACTAAACGCGATCAACAAAATCGCTACTTTAAACATTTGAATACATTTCATGATTTTATTTTTTTATTTGGTTAATAATTTATGGTTGATTAAATAACTATAGCTTTTGGCTCTTCTTGCCCCCAGCCTCTAAAGGGGAGCTTCCACCCGCCCACCGCACCTAACGCACCGAAATAGTGTCACTAAATACGTTCAGTACGTCAGGCACGTTAGGTGCGATCGGAGCGCTGATGCTCCCCTTTAGGGGCTGGGGGCAGCGCGGCCAATTAGGTTACAGCTCCGCTGTAGATGCTATTTCTTCACCCGAAACAAAAGCTTATACATCGCCGGAACAAATAACAAAGTAATTCCGGTGGCAAAGATCAACCCGACCATTATCGAAACAGCCATCGGCTCCCACATCAAACCACCGCCAAGGTAAAGTGGAATCAAGCCTAACGTAGTTGTAAAAGTGGTCAGTAAAATAGGACGGAAGCGTTGTAAAGCCGCTGCAATTACCGCATCATAAGGCGTTCGGCCAAAGTCTTCTTGTTCTATTTTTATTCGATCTAACAATACAATCGCATTATTAATAACAATTCCTGCGAGAGAGATAACGCCAAGAAAGGCCATAAAACCAAAGAACGATTTGAAAACATATAAGCCGACGATCACTCCAATAATCCCCAAAGGAATGGTAGCCAAAACGATGAACGTTTTCCGCATGGAATTGAATTGGCCAATCAATAGAATCAGGATAATAAAGCCTGCAACTGGTAGTTGCACCGCCACTGCGCCCATAGACTCTGCACTACTTTCAGACTCTCCACCCAACTCATACTTGTAACCAGATAACCAACTTTTCTTATCTTCTTTTACGAAAGGGGCAATCTCTTTTGAAATATCAGAAGCAGTAAAACCTTCCTTTGCATCGCAAGACACCGTCAGTGTTCGGTATAAATCTCGACGAAGGATTTTTGCATATTGCCAATCTGGAACCAAGTCAGCAACTTGCATCAACGGAACATTCTTACCG
>CAZDTI010000648.1:0-4115 GCA_964508085.1 uncultured Saprospiraceae bacterium
TATTAAATGAGAAATTCTACTATAGAGTGGTTGCGGCATAAGGGAATAGGACACCACGTTTTAATTCTTTGATATTCGATTCTAATTTATCCGTTTTGTAAAGGAAATCATTAGTGCATATTTTTATTAATGTATCCGAAGATAATTCAAGATCATAAATGTGTATTTTTTTGAAAATATCTTGATATTCTATTTTGTAAGTTCCTATTGGAAAATTCTCAAAAACTTTACTTATGTTATGTTGATATGTTTTTGCATCGCTGTCAATTAAAATAGAGTCTTTGTATATTTTTATTGGGTGATTTGAGGTGTATCTAAAGTCCATAAAACAACTTACGGGTTTTAATTCCAGTCTTGCTAACTCTTGAGAAAGTGCAGCAGTCGAATATATTCCGAGGAATAAAATTATAAGTGGTATTTTCATAATTAGGATTGATATTAAAATGAAGCTAGAGGTGAACTATTCTAACTCAATTTGTTTAACCTCCTCATTATTCCTCAGAATCTCTAGAAAAAGAACATAGCAATCTGAATATTTCCTCCTCTGACTTTACTTTAATTCTATATTGCCATTAAAACTAAAAGTATCTTAATTAACTTTCTTTGACGCAAAATAAATTTGAATTAATGGAATTATTAATGCGACTCTCATCATAGAATACACATATGGAACAGTAAACATTATCAATTCTAATAGTATCCCTTTTGACATCTTACGCGTGAACCCTATTGTTTGATTTGGAATTCCAATCATGAACAATTCAACAAAATAAATGAGCAGGTAAATTACTACAATTAAAAGGTTTAATTCGAAATTCCTCCAATTGTAAAAGGCATTTATTACTAATATTAATGAACCAGTTATTAAACAGAAAAGCGCAAAAGGATTACTGAAAACATTATTTAAAGTACTCATTAGGATTACAGCAAAGCCTAATAAGTTACCAAGAATTGTTGCTCTTACCCCTGTTACACTAATTTCAAATTGATATTCTGAAACTGGATTTACTTGTTTTATCTCCATAACTAGTTCTTGAAATTAATAGAATTTTCTATTAGTTCAATTTAGGAAATAATTCGATTGCCCTCTAGATCATTTATCCGATTTATAGTCAGTTTGGTCTAATAGGCCTGTTATGATCTCCGGTTTCCTTTAAATGTATTTGTATTGTTTATTCTTTAGGAGATAATCGAATACTCTCTTGCTTAAGTTCCCACTAACAATTAGTTCGCAAATCAAGGGAAGTTAAAAGTTGAATACTTTACTAAGCCAGCCTTCGCGAACCAAGCGAAGTTTTAGTTTAAGTTGAGCTAAGGAATCTTCTGCGTCACCCCAACCTTCTCCAACAACTCCCCAAGCGACAACTGCACTGCTCTCACATCCTCCCAATCCTTCAAAACAATCCCTAGCGTATCTTCCACTGTTTTTTTGTCCAAATGCTGAATGTGCATAGCCGAAAGTGCCATCGCCCAGTCCAAAGCCTCCGCCACACCTGGCGCTTTATCCAAACGCAACTGCCGCAACTCCATCAAAAAGGAACAAATTTCCTTAGCCAGTTTTTCATCAATCCCCGGTACCTTATTTCGCACAATAGCCACTTCTTTTTCAAAATCCGGATAATCAATCCATAGATAAAAACAACGCCGTCGCAATGCCTCCGAAAGCTCCCGCACCCGATTACTCGTAATGATAACCTGCGGAATCGACTTGGCTTTAATGGTCCCCGTTTCTGGAATACTGATCTGCCAGTCCGATAAAATTTCCAACAAAAAACTCTCAAATTCTTCATCTGCCCGATCCACTTCATCAATCAACAAAACCACAGATTCTTCCTGACTAATCGCCTCTAGCAATGGCCGCTTTATCAAAAAGTCGTCACTAAAAATCATGGCCTCTGTATCACTCAGTTTTCCACCTTCCTTCTCCAGCATTTTTAAATACAGTAATTGCTTTTGATAATTCCATTCGTAGATCGCATGCGTCGCATCAATCCCCTCATAACATTGGAGACGAATCAATCTAGTGTCATGCGCTTTGGCTAAAACCTTTGCAATCTCCGTCTTTCCAACACCCGCTGGTCCTTCGATTAACAAAGGCCGCTTCATCTGCTGTGCTAAGAAAACAGACATTGTTATGGTATCGTCGGGAATATATTGTTGAGCGCGAAGGAGCGCTTCGGTTTGTTTGAGGTCTGTGGTATTCATTAGAAATTAAAATTAAAATGGCAATAGAAATCAAAACCTTCTATCACGGGTTTTACGTTTTTTGTATTGAAATATTGCATGGGGCTTCGAGGTTTATTTCTTTGATCTGATGGTTTGTACTTATGGTATTTGCTATGCGTATTTTAAACACATAGACACATGAGGACACATAGCCCACTAACGCAAAAGTTCACAAAGAAGAAGTGGATATTCATACTATAGTTTTTGAAGATAAAAGTATAAAAATAAGATTTCAACATTGAAGGGCCCTTGCATGATGTGGAAAAATGAATACTCCCAAAAGGAATTCTTTACAAAATTTTAACTATGTGAACTATGTAAAAAAATACAAAGTATTTTTTCCTATATGCCCTAACACGAATTAAGAGCTATGTCTTCTATGTGCCTATGTGTTTAAAAATACATTAGATGAGCCACGATTAAAACAAACCAAAACTCCAAAACTGAGATGATTTTATAGCATTAAATTATCTCCTCTTTTTACATCGTAATCAACCAGTTGAAAATAAAAATGCCCGACATCTCTTACAATGCCAGGCATTCCCCTAATTAATTATTATTTATAACAAAGCAGTCAAAGCCCGCTTTGCAAAAACCTTAGCCATCTGCTTCCGATAATTCTTCGAAGCAAAATGATCACTCATTACAGTAATATCCTCTGCCGCAGCATTCGCTGCAGTAGCAATGCTATCCGTGGTCAAAGCATTTCCTGCCAAGGCTTTCTCTACGGCCTCATCCCGGAATGGTTTTGCACTCACCCCATTAAAGGCCACCCGCGCTTCCGCTACTGATCCACCACTAGAATCCACTGCGCAAGCACAGCCCACCAAGGCAAAACGAGAAGCCGGTTGTGGGAATTTCACATATGCTGAATTAGCATTAAAAGCCGTTTTGGGAACTCGGATCGCAGCGATGATTTCGCCCTCTCCAACTGCCGTCGTAAAAAGGCCCTGGAAGAATTGATCGATGTCCACCTCACGCGTACGTTCCGCATTTTTGATGACGACCATACAATTAGAAGCCAACAAAACCGCTGGCCAATCGGCCGCCGGATCTGCGTGCGCAATGCTTCCGCCAATGGTTCCAAAATTTCTAACTTGTACATCACCAATGTGATTGGCAGCTTGCACAAACATCGGTGCATGCTTAGCGAGTACGTCGCTAGCACCGAGCTCAGCATGCGTGACCGCCGCACCAATGGTTACTGATTTTTCATTGTCTTTAATTCCCGATAATTCGGAGAGTTGAGAGATGTCGATGAGGTTGACTGGATCGGCCAGTCTAAGTTTCATCATCGGAACGAGGCTGTGGCCACCGGCCAATATCTTTGCATCGTCTCCAAACTTTGTCATCATCTCAAGGGCTTCCTGAACAGAGGAAGGTTTATGGTATGCTACTGATGAAGGTATCATGTTTGTATTTTTATTGTTTTTAAATTAATTACTTCTCAAAGAATGTTGTTAAAGAATAATCTGAGTCTTGGTTATCATTATTGAGAAAGAGGGTGATGAGGTAGATAAGGTTGATGAGGAGATGAGGTTCCCTTTGATGCGACTTTCGCGTTAGTGGGAAACCTCATCCACCTCATCTCCTCATTTGCCTCATCCACCATTTATAATATTCCAAATCTTCTCCGACGTAACCGGCATAGCCACATCGTGAATGCCATAAGGCGAAAGCGCATCCATCACGGCATTCATGACCGCAGGAGTAGAACCAATGGTCCCAGCTTCTCCAGCGCCTTTCACGCCAAGTGGATTATGCGGACAAGGTGTTACGGTATGTGCCGTTTCGAAGCTTGGTAAATCATCAGCCCGTGGCATGACATAGTCCATGTAAGACCCATTAGCCAGCTGCCCGCTTTCGTCATAAATAACACCTTCGCAAAG
>CAZDTI010000649.1:0-4110 GCA_964508085.1 uncultured Saprospiraceae bacterium
AATCTCCGTACAAAAAAGAGAACGCTGTCGATCCTTCGACTCGCTGCGCTCGCTTAGGATGACAACCTTCGATTCGTTGTGTTCAATCAGAATAGTTCAGCCGAAAGCCTCTAAGCTTTCGGCTGAACTACTATTTCTATTCCTATCTCTACTACTCTACAACAATTTTCTTACGAAGAACTCCTTCTCCCTCAAAACGAATCCCAATGACATAAACTCCAGTCGCTAAGCCCTCTAGATTCAATTGGTAAATGGGAACATTCAAGCCTTCAACATCAATCCGCTTAACCAATTGACCAATCGAATTAACCACGTCTATTTCGTTATAAATTTCACCACTGGTATTTTTAATAAATAATTCGTCAGCAGTCGGATTAGGATAGATGGAAACATTGCTTTCTATCTCTGTAATTCCAGAAGTAAGAATAGTAATTTCTGTGGTAGAAGTGACGGTACAGCCAGCACCGTTGGTAACCGTCAGTGTCACTGTATAATCGCCAAGGCTACTATAAGTATGGCTTGGATTGGCTACTGTTGAAGTATTACCATCCCCAAAATCCCAACTGTAAGTAACCGTTCCGGCAGAGACCGTTGACTCAAAGTTAATTGGGGAATTGATTTCTGTAGGACTACTGTTTTCTACCTCAACGCTAATTAGATTTTCTATAGTTACACTTAATTCATGTACTGCCGGACCAAAACTATTCATTGTCGTCAACACCACATCGTAAGTACCATTTTCTACATAGTTGTGAATCGGGTTTACCTCAGTGGAAGTATTACCATCCCCAAAATCCCAATTCCAAGAGGACGGTGTACCCGTTGATAAATCAGTAAACTGAACGGTAGCCATGCACTCTTCTGTTATGTTGTATTCAAAATCAATACAATCACTATTGTCAATATTAACGGTTATGTCTATTTCTAAACCGACAAAGGAAGGGTCATTAGAGTTGATGGGAACGGTTGTGTTATAGGTGGCATCTGCAAGACCATTGTTGAGTATCGTAAAATCGTAGGTTTGACTATCGCCGCCAGAAAGAACTTGAGTATCAATTGTCGAAGAAACGAGACTATTTTCGCCTAATATGTTTAAGAACTGCTGCATGATTGCTTCCATTTGACCATCGTTATAATAACTTCCGCTTGTTCCCGCAAAAAGTAGATAATACATTCTACTGCTTTCTGTGAGGCCATAGATAGCGTGCTCATCTGAATTGGTATCATTAGAAAAGGTTTGTGTCAAATTTCCATTGTCTTCCACAATGATGAGGTGATTCACAGATGGATTAGAGGCATTAAAAACTCTTTTGACAAAGCCTTTCCAGGTTTTTCCATTTGGATTAAGTGTCAATTCCGCTCCGTCGACTTCTCCACCGCTACCGGTCCCAAGCTGTCCTAGAATACTGAATTGATTGATGCCATCAATATCGGCAGCATAGACAAACAAACCGGGGTACTTATTGGTGAAATATTGAGCTTCTTGTCCGGGGAACCCCGTTGATGTAATTTGGTCGTTGGAATATTGCATTAAGAGCGCGTAATTTAAGAGTAGTATATTCCCATTGTCGTACATGTTTTCACCACCATCAATAATTTCATAACTTGTTTCTCCTTCGAGGAAAGGAAAATAATCTGGCATTAGATCTGTTAAGGAGGAGAACTCTTGATTGAGCATTGTTCTGACAGAGTCTAACTCAAGGACTCCCGAATTGCTCAGGTTTTCAAAATTGAACACCAAATCTCCCGCTCCAGTATTACTTACCGTCACAGGTACGATAATTGAATCCTGGCATTCTAAAGTGACTTCAATAGATAAAGGATCAACAGAAAGTATTGGAAATTGCTGTACCGTTAGCATTTGGCTAAGGGTATCGTAATCAAAGCAGTTGCTTGCAATCAAAGTAACTTCATAGGTTCCTGGATCACTAAAGGCATGAACGGGGTTTTGTTCTGTAGAGCCGTTGCCATCTCCAAAATCCCAATTCCATTCCCCGGGATAATTCATTGAAGAATCTGAAAAATTAACGTCTGTATTTACTGGAGTATTGGTGTTAGAAATGTTGAAGTCAGCAGTAGGAGGAGTGCTGGGAACGATAGCGGTCCAGCTAGCCGACCAACCAGATTGTGTAATACTTCCATCAGAAGCAAAAAATAGAAAGAGTTTACCAGAGCTAGCATTAACAGTATCTGGAGGGTTAAACCCATCATAAACGCCAATAAGCGGCGCATTCGCATCTGCTCCGTCGTAAATATAAAGATAGTCGTATCCACTTTCTGTACTAAATTCAGTGAATTCTAATCTCAAATCAATAGCACAACCCGGATCAATCAAAAACTCACAATTTTCATTATTGCTATAATTACCATTCTCTCCTCCTGAGTCCGTAAACAGTCCATTTTGTACATTGACGAAAGAAGAATTACACATATTGGCAATATTGACCACCGAAATATAATTGGTCTTGATTTCTGTCGCTTCGCCAAAGCTATTAGTAGTCACCAAACTTACTGGATAAACACCCAGAGAATTATAAGTAACAACAGGATGCTGATCAGTAGAGGTAGCAGGGTTGCCACCTTCAAAAACCCAAGACCAGGAATTGGGAAGATTCTCCGTCAAGTCGGTGAAATTTACAGTTCCACTTGGAAGTATCACTGTATTATCTGCAATAAAATCAGTTGCTGGAGCTTGTATGTTTTCAGTAATGAAAACACCATAGTCTTCTACCTGTCCGACAGAAACCGAGTTGCAAGGGTCGTTAATGTCAAAGTCTAAACCGTCAGATTTTATTCTCAATCGCAAAGGCATATGATGAAAGTTGGTCGCAGGTACAATAAAAGAACTACTATGCTCTTGACTTGCAACTTGGGATTCGTAAACCAACTCATTGTCATTATTGAAAAGGCCATCATTGTCAACATCTATCCAAATTCGGATGTTTTCTGCGAAGCCGGTTCTAACTAAAAAAGGATATAGAATTCCTTCTTGAATATTTGTTATATCCGTACAACTATAATCCTGATAATTGTCAATGCTTCCAGCAGTTAAATTATTAATTGCGGCAAAATTAAAGTTGAAAATTCCTTGATTGGTGGTAGGATTGTTAGTGAGTGGGCTACAACTTGGACTATTCGGTGCACCCAAATTACCAATGGTAATATAATCCACTAAAACAATCGTATCCGTATTGTTACAAAGTAAATTTTGGCTATTGGCAATTAACGAAACAGTATAGCTGCCTGGGGTGGTATAAGTTGCAATTGGGTTTTCTTCGGTACTAGTAGTTCCATTGCCAAAATCCCACTCAAATGTAGAAGCATTGTGAGAAGTATTGGTGAATTGTATCATTGTTGGTGCTTCACAGTAATAAGTGGAGCTACTATAGAAACCAGAAACTGTCGCATCATTAAAGACATCACCCACACCCACTGCATGCCAGCCATTGGTTACATTGATAACCTGTGGACTGCAATTGCCAAAAATATCTTCAGCAGCCTGTATGCTATAGAAACGAGCATCTGCATAAGTAGAGCTAGGAGTGAGGTAGGTAGACAAACTTCTGAATAAAATATTTGCTACATCATTCATTGGAAGGGCACTCACAAGGTAGTCATCTCCATTATCATTAGTCCCGGAGCCTCCTTGTGTGACAAGATAAAACCAAAAATTCTGAACGCCAGACCAGTTGTGTACCTCATTAAAATCCCAGTACAAGCCTCCGTAAGTATCGGGATTTTCAAACTGATTGGGATTAGACATACTTCTAAAGCCAACACCGTTGTAGGCAAAATCATCACCAATATTATAATTCGCTGCGGCAGGATTGAGTTGGTAATCTAAAATAACACCGAAGCAGTCACTATAAGATTCGTTTATACCTCCTGATTCATCAGCGTAAATTAGCCCAGCAGTATTTTCCGTTACACCATGCATGACTTCATGTCCAACCACTTCCGTTGAGGTAAGTGCAGTACCAAGTACATCATCACCATCTCCATAGGTCATCCTTTCTCCATCCCAAAAAGCATTGAAAAAATTACTGCCAAAATGAATATAGCTGAGCATGACGGTTCCTTGGTCATCGTAGGATTCCCAGCCATGAGTAT
>CAZDTI010000650.1:0-4107 GCA_964508085.1 uncultured Saprospiraceae bacterium
ATGGTTCGTAATTCTGCTCTTTGGTAAATCAATTCTAACAGGTCTTTGACCGCTGACTGACCAATGGCCGTAAGTGATTCCGCTGCTGCATTCCTCACTTTTGAATCCTTATCCAACAATAATTTTACAAGCGGTCGAGTATACTCAGATGCTTTAGATCCAAAAGGACCAAAGGCTTTTGCAGCAGCTTGCCGAACAGAGGAAGCTCCGTCTTCTAACAAGGGATTTAGCGCTTCCAATATCCTCAGGTTTTGACTACCCGTTTCTGTGAGTGCTCTGATCGCAGACTCTTTAATCGCGATCTTATTGTTACCCAAGGCTGCTATCAAAGAGGGCACTGCGCTATCGGCACCTTCTTTAATCTGACGCACAACTTGAATTGCTTTCCACTGCACTTCATCGTTCGGTGGCTGAGCGATGGTTTCTATCAAAGCTGGCAATGCCAAAGGGTGTAATTGAGCCAGCCACCGGGAAGACGTTTTCCAGACTTCGTCTGCACTGCTCTTTAATTTGGTTAGCAGGTAGGGAATCGCTTCTTTAGTGCCCGCAGCCTTTTCCCATTCTTCGTTGATAATCAACAAAAGTTTTTCAGCGCTTGTTCGAATTTCTTCATTCATATCTACTAGTGCACCGACGAGCGTTGGGATCGCCTTTTCATCAGGCATCTCAAAGAGTTCCTCTATGGCATAGAGTCGATCCTTTTCATTCCCTGTTTTCAGACTATTTATGAGGTTGTCTAGTATCATTTAATTTTTAGTTGTCTATTTGCTTCTCATTCTTTCAAATGTAAACCTTTTCTAAAAAGTCTTCCACTTTATTCTACATACATTTACGTTTCAAGTAGTAAATAGTTTTAAACAAAGAAGATATATTACTGTTCAATTGAAAAAGCTTAAACAGAAGGTAATTTACATTAAAATCACTTTATGAACTTAAAATATCTACTAGGTTCCATTATTTCTATACCATTGCTCCCGGTTTTATATTTTCAAGGCAAAAATATACGCGCTTCTATTCCCAAACTTCCAGAAGCTATTGGAAACAGTGGAAGTACTGAAAGCAATTCATCAAGAATTTTACGGATGATTACGATTGGAGAAAGTACCGTAGCTGGTGTGGGCGTAGCAACTCATGAAGAAGGCTTTACCGGTACACTCGCCAAAACACTCGCAAAGGAATTAAATACATCTGTTGAATGGAAGGTTTATGCTAAGAGTGGCTACACTGCCAAAAGAGTGACCTATAAAATCATTCCTAAGATTGAAGAAACAGATCTAGATCTCATTGTCGTCGGTCTTGGTGGAAATGATGCTTTCAAACTCAACCGTCCTGGGAAATGGCGTTCACAAATGCAAACCTTGATTGAGACGCTACAGGTCAAGTTTCCCAACGTTCCTATCTGCTTTATGAATATGCCCCCCATCAAAGAGTTTCCCGCTTTTACTTCCTTGATAAAATTTACAGTGGGTAACCTAGTAGAGTTATTGGGAAAAGAATTGGAAGCCTTGGTTAAAACTAAAAAAGGGGTTTTCTACCTTTCCGAAGTCATCACTCTTGACATTTGGATTAAACAATTAAAAACGAACAAACGACCTGATGATTTCTTCAGTGATGGTGTACACCCTTCTAAATTTACATATCAGGTTTGGGCAAAGTACTTCGGAGAATATATTGCGGGGCTTGAGACAGTTCAAACTATTGTAAAGAATAGGTGAGTCCCTATAGTATAAAAATCTATTACTGATAATTTTTTCTCGCCATAATCACTATCTTACCAACCACTGAAATTTCACTTTAGTGAATTTCCGAGGTTTGCTAAATCGCTGTTCTAAAACAAAATTACAATAATAAAAAAGTAATAAAACAAGCGCATATGAAAGTCATTTCCATAAAGTCACCTGGAGGCCTTGAACACTTACAGATTTCTGAAAAGGAAACACCAAAACCTGACGTCGGTGAAGTCCTCGTTCGGTGGAGAGCAACTTCGTTAAACTACCATGACTACCTGGTAGCGATGGGTTTGATTCCGGTAGCCGATGGCCGTGTACCTATGTCGGATGGCGCTGGAGAAATTGTGGCACTAGGAAAAGAAGTTACCGAATGGAAAGTGGGCGATAAAGTTATGTCTATGTTTTTTCCAAACTGGGTTGAAGGTAAACCAAGTATGGCAAAAACAACTGCCATCCTGGGCGAATCGGTGGATGGCTGTATGACCGAGATGTCTTGTTGTAAATCTACGGATTTGACCGCCATACCTAATGGCTATTCTTTCGCTGAAGCTGCTACCCTACCTTGTGCTTGTACAACAGCTTGGCGGGGTTTATTTGTGGAAGGTAATTTACAAGCTGGACAGAAAGTGCTGATTGAAGGAACTGGCGGTATGTCAATTTTTGCTTTGCAGTTAGCTAAGGCTGCCGGGGCGCGTATCTTCGCGACCACTTCCTCCGCAGAAAAAGCGGAGCGCTTAAAAGCCATGGGGGCAGAAGCGGTCGTTAATTATAAAGAAGACGAACGCTGGGGGAAAACCATTTTTAAGATGACTAGTGGAGGTGTGGATCATGTTCTCGATGTTGGAGGTGGTTCGACCATGGTCAACTCTATCGACGCGGCGGCTATTGGTGGGCACATTGCTTCTATCGGTATTCTGGGAGGTGGTAGAAAAGGGACGATTACTTTTCCTAAGCTATTCTTCAAGCATTTGAGACTGACTGGGTTGGCTGTCGGGAGTCGAACTATGCAAATGGATATGGTGAATGCAATCAATGTATGTAAGATGAAACCCATTATCGACCGGGAATTTGCTTTTGAGGAGCTGGGAGCAGCTTTTGAGTATCAAGCAAGTGGAAAACATTTTGGGAAAATTGTAGTAAATATTTAAAAAATAACTCCATTTCGTAAAGCGCTGATTATCAGAAATTTAAAACTTGTCCAATTTTTTATTATTAATATTTCATAAAAAACTTTCAATAAAACGCCTCTGCCGTAGGGGGATAGATCCAAAATTCGTGTCTCTCTTTTTGTAAATCAAACACTAAGTAAGGAAAATTTTAAAAATATACTTAGTGTTTGAGTTACCTTAAGGGAAGGTCTACGTCTCTATAATGATTATTAAGTCATTTAACATTGATCTTAGGCCTTTAGCAAGAAATTTTAACAGCATTGAGCACAATAGAGTGCATTTTTTTTAGTTCTTAAATGACTATTTAATCATTTAAGGTCGTTTTCAAGCAGATTTGACCACTATAAAGAGACTCTTAACCCCTCTAAATCATAAAACCTATAAGCGTAAAGTTCTACACCATCAAACTATTAAAAAATTGAAAAATTTAATTGTCCCAACAAACTTCTCAGCCAATGCTGATCAAGTTTTACACTACGCCATAAAATTAGCTAATCAACTCGGAAGTAACATTCATCTCGTACATGTTCTTGACAAAGGTTCATTTATGGATAAACCTTTAAGCAAAAGAGAGGCAGCAAAAAAGCTGGAACAAACCGCAGCACTCTTTGAGAGAGAGGTCTTTTTTACCACTTTCATAAAAACTACACTGCTCGAAGGTTCCGTCATCAATCAACTTTGCTCCTTTTCTAGAAAAATAGGAGCCGATCTCATTGTAATGGGAGGTGCTGAAAGTTGGAGAAGAACGGGCCTCAACAAGAACATCACTGATATTATTCGCAAAAGTAGGACCTCTGTATTTGTGGTTCCTAATGGCTATGAATATCAACCCATTGAATGCCTTACATTGTCCATCAATAGAAAAATTTCTTCCAGCGATCCGGAAATGCTTCCCTTTATTTCGCTAGTAGAAAAAATTAACGGAAAGGTGAAAATATTAGAAGCTGCTAAGACACGAGTATTGAGTTGTGTAGAAATTGGAGAGAAACATAAGACCGATGCTTTTGCTTTTAAAACTTTCAGCATAGCGCATGATTCCATCAATAGAGGTATCCAAAATTTTATTTCCAATTCAAACACGAATGTTCTATGTTTTATCAATCGTGAATACGGTCTTTCTGGGCGGTTTCTTAACAATTTGGCTACAAGAACGGAAACCAATGATAAGTTGATTCCCTTACTTTTGCTTCATGAAAAAATGGAACGCT
>CAZDTI010000651.1:0-4100 GCA_964508085.1 uncultured Saprospiraceae bacterium
TAAAGTCGGCATCTCATTCGTTTTGTCGTGTGGGAAAAGGCTAAAATAGGTGTAGAGAGGTGATGTGCCTTTGTTAACTTGCCATTAAGATAGGATTAAATTTTAATGTGTGCAAGTACAGAAGTTTAAAGGCCTGAGATTCTTTTTTAGAAATACCATATGGGATATCAAGATTCTCAGGCTTTTAGGGACTCCATCTAAATAATATTAAAAAAGGAAATTTACTATTCAAGCTCCAAAATAACACCTTCGTTATCTGCTTTTTCCGCTCCTTCCATTAAATCAATCAAATCCTGAACTTGGGCCACAGGGATTATATTTTTCATCAAGATATATTTAGATTTTATAAGTAGGGTCGTAGGGTTAACCTGCTTGACATTCATTTGAAAAGTCCCCATGTCATTTTTTACACTTAAATCTAGGTTTTCTTTATTACTCAATTTAACATTTTGATCAAATTCCAGATAGTAAGTAAAGCCATCCGTGTAGGCGAAAGGAGCATTGTAATCCAGCATCCGATTGGCGCTTGCTCGTTGTAAATAATGATCTAGGAAGTGATCAAAAGTGAGCATATAAACTTTATCCTCTAGCTTTGTAATCTGATTATTGGTTTGGTATTCATAATGAAGCTTATATCTGAAAGGGTCTTTTTCTGGTCGCTTTGATAAGTAGAAGGTGTCAATACTAACCGTTTTTAAATCTTCAAGATAATTTTCAAGGTACTCCTTCATTTCTCCATTTTCCAGCGTATTAAAATGTCTGTTTCTGAAACGAGTAGACAAAGCACCCGAAATGCTTTCGGTAGCAGCATACTGAATAGTACCCGCTTCTAATTGCACACTCGCCTTTATTTTTCGGAGTCGTAAACTTCTTTTGTAACCCTGATCACCAAGACTGATAGTTTGAAATAATTTTTTGTCAGTTGGGCTAATGATGTAAATATCTGTATCATATAACTCTATTGGAATTTCATTTAGTCCATAGGTTCGATATCTTGACTTAGTAGGAAGAATGATAGAATTGCCCATGGCATCCGGAATGAGAAAGAGGAAGTCTGTGATTTGTAAGTACGTTGGAAAACGAAGATCAATAGGCCCCGCATATTTTGAACGGCCAGCAGCGAAGAGATATTCCACACCCATTCTTTCCAGCAAACTTTTATACATTTTAATGAGGGTATTAAAATCCGCTGTTTTCTTTTCTAGAAAATATTCTACGCCTTCACTGGCTTCACTGTCTGGTATTTTTCCAATTTTAACTTCATTGATATAGTTTTGTATCGCTCTTAGTCGGTGAATTTTAGCCGTACTTTTCGAAGTTCCCATAATGGTCTCATATATTTCATCAAATTTCTTTTTCTTACGGATACGAACATCAAAGCTATTCTCATTATGATGATGTAAAAGGTCACTCCAGCTTCTGATATTTGGAGCCGCGCGAGAAGAATTTTTGTACAATCGATCTATGTTTAATTCGTAAAGAAAATGAGGAAGTGTACGTGCCGAAATATTCCCTCGCTCTTCATAGAGACCTGGCAGGTTTTTCCCTCGCCAGGTCAAAATCACATTACCAATATTTTTTTCCATTTTACCATCGGCCATTCCATTTCGGCTAGTCGCCAAAATCACGATCCCTTTATTCTTTGACTCCACTGCAAATTCGCTATTAAGAACGGGAATAGATTGGTGTAAGACCACTGTTGCACCCCATTGAATGGTGTAACCTTCCTGAATACAAACCATTTCTATCTCATCACCAACTGCTGCACCGGGTACAGCAAAAACTTTGTACTTAGTTTTATCCAAATCATCATCATCGCTTATTTCAATCGCTTTGATGTCGTTTTTAGCGTCCAAATCTATGATGCTTCCGTCTTGCTTTATCGTTCGGGCATCCAACTGTTCGATGTGCATACCATCTTTTTTGGGAATAACAATCCGAGCATATTTTTCCAAACCTTCCTGTGTCTGGATTTTAATTCTCCTTTTAATAATATTGCGACTGAAAAACCGATAGTCTTCAAGGTAGGTTTGCCGGAATTGTTTGTCATAAATCATAACCGCATCGGCATCTAGGAATTCAGCAGGAATCTCCGGAGTGGCTGCTAATTCTTTATCCCATTTGTAGTCTTTTTGTGCAAAAACATTGTTGGAACTAAGAAACAAGGCAAAAAGAAGAAAAGAATAACACAGCCCTTTTTTAAGTTGGGTCTTCATAGATAATAGATTTTCGTAAAGTTTCTTTAATTAATTTGTTGATTTTGTGAAACGCAGCTATTTTTTCGTTATTTAACAATAACAATTCGTTTACATACCGGTATTTAATTTCAACCTCGTCACTTTCTTTTTGATTGACACTGAAATCAAAAGAGATGCCTTCCGCTTTCTCAGAAACGGGTTCGAAGTCTTGCAAACGGATCGCTTTGTCTAGTTTCAATCTTATCGTAAATTGCTGATCTTCAGTTCTATAAAAATGAACCTCTGTATCTTTAGCATCTACCTCTTGGTCATGAGGGCTGGGTAAAAAAGCCAAAGAGAGGTATGTTTTTTTTCGAATATTGGTAAAATTACGCTCACTATTAATGTCTCCCTTAATCGTACATTTATCATTTTGTAAATATAATGTTACATTTTCGTAATTTAAGTTATTCGCTTGACGTTCAAGGTAAGGTTCCAGCCTTTCTTCTAGTCGACTATTTCCTATCTGTTTTGTCGCAGATCGCAATGCAATTTGACTCATACCATGGTAATCGTACTGTACAGTTCCCGTTAAAGCCCGCTCACTTTTCTTCAGAAATAGTTGATGCTCCACTCGGTTTTCCGATGCTTTTATTTCCGGAACCAAATGAAGCTCTCCTGCTTCATCATTCACAATAAAAATATGCTTACCCTGTATTTGTTGGCTCGGATATCCAAAAAAGCCCTCTCGTTCAGTAGCATCCATGTACAACCACTCTCCTTCAAAATTTAAAACACAGATCACATGATTGGCAGAAGACAAGGCAGGAAAATCAAGGTCAAAAGAATGGCCAATTGTAGCAGACAATGCCAACTGAGCATCATAGCCAATTGAACGAAGCGACTGGCAAAGCAGATTACTCATGTCTTTACAATCTCCTTGTTGGGCTGTCCAAATCTTGTTGACATCTCGAGGCATAACAGCTCCAATTCCATTCTCAATAGCAATATAACTGGTTCGTTCTTTTATAAGCTTGAAAATGGCAGCAATCCGCTCTCGATCGTCTGTAATGTCTGCAACTTCTTTTGCCACAGCAGCTTTTACATTTCCTGTAAGCAGGGTGTTCGGTTTTACAAGTTCATTATACCAGTCATTAAAAAAGTCATAGGGCTTTATTCCTTTGGGAACTACAATAAGTCGCACTCTGGAGTAATCATTCCCAGGGAGTTTATCCCCTTTGTCAGGAACGGCTGTAAAACGATAAATCACTTGGCTTTTATTTTCTACTTTTTCAAACTGCACTATATTGTAAGCCTTTAAGGAATCCTCAATTTGAAAATGAAGTTCGTAATTAACAGGCAGTATTATTTCGTAATTAAAAGTATCGACATGCTGGGCGTCCATAAAGTCTAGCGAACTCAAAAAGAGTATATCCTGATTTTCCATTTCATAGCTATAACGGAAACGATAGGGGCTGTCCATTTTCGGGAAAAGAATTGTTGTTTTTTGAATCCCTGCATAAAAAGAACTAGTTAAGACCGAACTGGTTACAAAGTCTTTTTTACTTACTTTTTTCCATTTATCTTGCCCCAACAAAGCATACCTAGCCTTAACTTTATTTAACTTTTGGAGTTCTCCAAAATAGATTCTAGCCTTGTTTTTTGTTTTAGCTGTACATATCCCCGAGTAGAATCCTTTTTCTGAAAAAGAATTATTGACCGGATCAACAGTAATGATCTGTTCTTTCTTGGAAAAATGAATTCCGTCTTGTCCAACAGCAATAATTGTAGTACAGACGAAATAGAAAAAAAAGAGGTAGCGGACTGATGTCATAGTATTGTTAGCTATATTTTTTCTAAAGGTAATAAATCAATAGTTCGGTAATTTTTTAGAGAGTTTTGAGCAAAAAGAAGGAAGCATTA
>CAZDTI010000652.1:0-4099 GCA_964508085.1 uncultured Saprospiraceae bacterium
GCTTCCAAATTTTCAATAGTTGATTTTACTTCTACCTCTGCTTCCAATTCCACGGCTTTAGTCAATTCTGTTAAGCGGTCCACTATCGAATCTCTTAATCCATTTTTCCAAGCTTCTCGATAAGCACGAGTATTCCCTACAATCTCTTTATACTGTATTGCTTTACGTTTTAGATTATTAAGATTTTCCATTTCTTTATCAATTTTAGTAGTATTAAAATAACTTGCGTCTGCCATGAGTAATTAATTTTAAATTATAACAATCCTCTATTCTTCGCTGCTATCTTACTATCAAACAGATGCAACTGTTTTATAGTTTAACCAAAGGTAAAAATATGGACGACTTCAACAAGACTTCTAGTCCGTTTTTTTGCTTCTCACAGCAAGATTGCAATACAAAAGAGGATTATCGTCTTTATTTCGACAGCGTAGAGAAAGAGAGCTAAACAAAAAACCTGAGCACAGCCGGATGACCATGTCAGGTTGAAAAGTGCTTCTAAAATAATCTTTTAGTCTGTAGAGTCGATTAATTTCTTGTTTGCCAAAGTGGAAATTAACATTCTATTGTTAATAAGAAGCAGTAAAGTTTTGGTAATAATATTTTTTAAGAATCTACTTTACATTTAGAAATCAGGACAACGAACCTTTGTTGGTCTTCTTGATCCCCAATCATCCAAAATATGAATGATGGAAAATTCTGGACCACCTGCTCCAGAGCTCGCCCTGGTCAAAGTAGAAATATTAACATCGTAGGTTAAAGAAACAAAAGTCTTTTTGTAATCAAATCGCAGAGCTGCGATGATGGCATCTGTTGCTAGGTAATCTTGAGCCATTGACCAACGGAGCCAGGCTCCAAAGTAAATGGAAGAGATGGATTTTCGTCCACCGTTTCGAACAGATTTATATTTCCAGAAAGACCCCAGCGTTATTTCCCGGTGAGGTTTCTGGTTCATGATCAAAAAACTAGGTTTGATCATATTACGTCGATTCACTTCTATCTCCGCTCCCCCGTGAACAACAAACCTTCTTTTCAATAGAAGTCCTTCTTCCAGATCACTATTTTTATAGAAAGAGACGTCCGGCGTATTGAGGTGGTACATAGCCGCACCTGCGTAGATATTACTATATCGGTCAAAGTTGTAAAACCAGGCCAAGCCTACATTCACATCCAGATAAGTCACTTTGTCTGGAGCTCCTTCTAAAATCGCAGGCTCTATGTCGAAAGCTTCAATTTTAGAATAATCCACTCGGTTGCTAATGACTCCACTTTGCATACCCAATGAAAAAGAATGGTCTCCCAACGATTTCAAAACAGAGAGGCTTGCCCCTACGTTTGTGGTGGTAAAATCTAGATCTCCTGCTTTATCCGAAACTACGTGCAAACCACCTGCTATTATATCTTTAGAAGCGAATTGATGCAATCTGGCATCCAGACTTCCTCCAAAGGAACGATAGCCATTTGTCACGCTGTTCCATTGACCTCTTGCGTTTCCAATGAAACGCATCTTGCCGTTGAACAATCCAGTCATCCCGGGATTTAACATCGTCGGAGACGCATGAATGTGTGAGAAATGTATGTCTTGTGATTTGAGCGATAGAGGGGATATGGCAAACAGGAATAATAGGACTAGCAGCTGGTTTACAACTCCTTTCATGGTTATGATGTTATGTATTTTAAAAGCACTTACAGCGAGGGTAAAACAAAAAGGGGAAGAGTAAAAGGGAGGAAGTAAAGCGGTAAATCAAGTTAAACGAGAGGAGATAAAGTTGATAAACACTTGTAAAAACAAAAGGGGAAGAGTAAAGGGGAGGAAGGTTACGGTTATTTTCAATACTATATAGCCAAAAGCTGTGCCAACATAAAAATGGCCCTGAATCATGCAACAGGGCCATCAAAAAAAGTGTACGAATAATATATTTTAAAACTGTTATTATTATTGTTATAACAGTGATATTTCACAACTACAAATACTTCAATATCGTGCCATTCATTCCTTTTTCATACATTCTTTGACAAATTCCGCCCTTTTACAGCTCCACTATTTTTTTTCAAAGAAGGTTATTATAAAAAAATCACGAAATGGCTGATTAAAAGGAAATCCTTCTAACGGCCACTCCGTGAATTACAAGAAGGTTCTATTTTAATACGGTGATATTACCTGTTTTCGTAAACGGATCGTCATTCAGACAAACTCCTTCTATGTAATAAACATAGACACCTGGGTTCAATGGTTTACCCCTAAAGGTACCATCCCATCTATCACCAGCAAGATCGGTCGTTTCGAATATCAACTCACCCCAACGGTTGTAGATCCTCAATAAGTTTGCCTCTCGGACACCCTCAGCTCTAATCTCGAACTCATCATTAAATCCATCTCCGTTTGGAGAAATAATATTTGGAATCTCCAAGGCGCTGTCATTACATTCATCATCTACACGCAGCAACACTTGATCTACGCTAGAACATCCCAAACCATTTTCTGCTGACAAGTAATAAATCATTTCATCATCAGGACTTACTTCTATTTCCGTACAACCTACACAGATTACTTCTTCATCCGTATACCAGGTCAATACAGCGGAAGGATCGTTCACAAATCCAATCAAGGCTGTCTTCTCCCCTTTCAGGATACTCGCGGCTGCTTCTATATCCACATCAGGAGGATCGCTAACGAATACCGTCATCGTCGTTTCTGTCAACTCTCCTTTACAACCAATTGCAGTAATGGTATAAGTGGTTGTCTCCAGTGGCGAAGCAATAGGATCTATACAATTCGTACAACTCAATCCATCTGATGGAGACCAGTTCACATCATCACTTCCACTTACGAATAAGTCGATGGAAGCTCCTAAACAGATATACTCATCATTTGCGATCAGCTCGATCGAAGGTTCTGTTTCGATCGTTATGGTAACTATACTATCACAACCACTCGCTGTTGTATAGTCATAATTATACGTTCCTGGTTCGGTTTGATAAGTATTTCCTATTAGAATACTATCTCCTTCACAGAGTATTTCAGTGTAAGACTCTTCGTAGCTTGGATTGACATCCAGCCTAACAACAACAATACTATCACAGCCGGTATGACTTACTAGCGTGTCTCCGTAGAATCCAAATTCAGTGTAGTAAGTAGTTCCAATCAGCATACTATCTCCTTCACAAATTTCAAGTCCCATTCCTGCACTGAATACCGAAGGTATTACATCAATGATGGTGACTACTGTACTATCACAAGAATAGATATTACTATAAACATCTGTATAAATCCCTGCTTCCGCTTGTTCAGCTCCACCTGCAAAGTGTGTATACCCCTGACAAAGGTCAACATAGAAAGTGTCCAAATGTGTTGGTAATACTTGTAAAGCTGTTACTAAAATACTGTCACAATCATTTATCGTTCGTAAGGTATCAGAATAGATCCCTGTCATTGTTTGAGCTGCACCTCCAGCGAAGTAACTTTCTCCAGAACAAATGCTAATATTCGTTGTATCTGCATAAGATGGATTGACTGCTAATGTTGTCACTAAATATTGTGGACATCCATTTCCTCCAACTAAAGTATCATAGAAGATACCAGGTAGCGTTTGATATTCACCTCCTACGAAGTAAGTCTCTCCTTCACAGATCACTGCGTTGATATTAAATGTAAACACTGTTATCACTGATAAGTCAACTGTAACAATACTATCACAACCATATTGACTCACTAGATTAGTTATGTAAGTACCAGCTTCTGTATAAACCGAATCCGGTCCAACAGGGAAACCATCCCCTTCACAAATAGATTCAATTAAATTCACATCATAAACTGGATGTACAGTCAAGTTCGTAGTAACAATACTATCACAACCATATTCTGAAACAAAATTAGTTGTTATGGTACCTGAATTTAAATAATCATTTCCACCAATCGTATAAACTTCACCTTCACACATTGCAGTATCAATAACAAGTGCAAACTCAGGGTTAACAGATAAAGTCAGGGTAATCAAACTATCACAACCGTAGATAGAGCTCATCATGGTCGAGTAGACACCCGGCTCTGAGTAAGTAGAATCACCGACTGAATAAGAATCACCATCACAAATATCAGCCG
>CAZDTI010000653.1:0-4097 GCA_964508085.1 uncultured Saprospiraceae bacterium
CCTAATCCAGTTGTAGCAAAGTTTACAAGTTCCGCAGTACCTAATGCAGCACTAACAATTTGAGCGGCCTGTAACCTCAGTGCTTCCAGAATTTGAACGGCTTCTGCAGAAGGGTTAGCGGAAAAGAGGTCGCTTGTAGGTACCAATTGTTTTTTTACTTTGGGCCTAGATTTAATTGCGTTTTTCATGTTTTTTTGGTTTTATAAATTATTAAAAAAATTAAAAGCCGTATTAATAAGTAGCGTTTAGACGGGTTCACGGTGGACGGTGGACGGTTCACGGTGTGACGGTCGGTCTTTCGATTTTATTTGGAACCAGTCAGTGCGCTCGTCTGCGACAGTCGGACTGGTTCGGTTCAATCGGGTAAACACTAGCAGTTGGTTAGAACGTAATGAAGTTGTTTGAAAATAAACTTCATTGATTGTTTAGTTCGAGTATTTGATATAAATAAGATTGCAGTACAAACTCCTCTGAGGAAGTTATTCGTAAAATAATGTGTGACTCAGAATGCAAAGTTTAAAAAAGAAGCTTAATCAATTATTTTATACATGCAAATTGATGATAATATGATTTAAAAGAATCGGTATAAATGCGTGAATTCAGAAACGAGTAATTTTACCTAGTTGCCAACAGCGGCTTTTTTATGCAAAAACTTGTGGGCTATTTGTGTCGTTTTTTACAAATGAATAGAAGGACACCATTGGAAATGATCTGGAAAGAAAAAATGCCCTGATCATTTTAAAGATCAGGGCAAAATTGATTTTGGGGTTATACTGTTGCTTGCTTCAATTGTATGTTGATATGGTTGCGGAGACTGTTCCATAAAGTGTATCAGCGGTTGATTCCCCTTCGACATGCCCGTTCCGGTACCAGTCCGACTGTCGCGGACAGCTTCAGTATAGGCTCTTTAAGAATTAAGATCTTCGAAAAAAAATACGATACTATTTACGGTGACTAGAATCGAGCCATTTATAACTGTAGAATTGTCTAAACCGAAATACAGGTTGTTCAACTGTATTAAACAGGTAATTCTACCTGTTTTATAAATAGGGGAATGCTATGGTTTAATAAGGAGAAGATTATTAACTACATTAGAGAAAAGTATTGATATAACCATAAAATCAAAAATCATGAAATCAAAAATTATTTTAAATGCTGCACTTCTTATTTTACTCGCATTGTTTTGGACTTGCGATAAGGAATCTATAGCTACAAGTGTTAAAAAAGAAATTACTCACGAAATTGACCCTCTTTGTAATGAAGCCAGGGGGAGTTTGCTACCGTACGAAATTGACAGAGCATGTGCAGAAACCGCTATTGATGCCTATGAGGATTATCTAAAAACGGTGAAGAGCGTACTTGATTCCGCTAGTTTTATAGGCAATGAAGAAAAATTGATTCGAGGGGTTAAGATAAGTCGAGATGAAATCCAAGAGCTTGCTAATTTATTAAAAGCGGACACCACTGTTGAGCCTTATCTTATGTTGGCACTTAAGGGAGATTCTGTTGGCGTATATGCAGATATGATTTTTACACTACAAACAGGTGATGGCGACGATAATACAGATTACAGGTATTTTGATTTTACCCAACCCTGCCCGACTTACTGTCCGAAGAAGTATTCAAAATTACCAAGATAAAAAATGATATAAACGTTTTTAAGTAATTTTGTCCAATTACTTATCATTGCCAATTTAGCAGTGTTTAATTTGAAATTTAGTGAATGGATTCCTCTAAGATAATAGATGCTATTTTTTTTAACTCCGGAGATCTTGCGGTGCTTTGTCTTAGTATCAGCGTTGCTCTTTGTCTATTTAGGTTTAAAAAATTAAGTACTCCTTTTCAACGGTTAAGCTATTTCTTGATGTGGAACCTTTTTATTGAAATCTTTGCTCGTGTTTTTTCCTATTCGGGAATGAATAACTTGCCCTTATTACATTTATACACCTTGGGGGAGTTTATCTTATTTTCCTGGTTTTATAAAAGCTTACTTAAAACAAATGACTTGTTTCAAAAAAGATATTGGCTTTTCGTTTTTGCTGTTACTTTATTTATCATCCTTAATTCTATTTTTTTCCAAAGTATTTATGAATTCAATACCCTTGCTAAGACCTTGGTGCAAGTCATCATCATTAGTTATGCGGTGATGTATTTTTACAACTTAACTGAAAATCCATCCATTTCTCCGTCAACTGAAAAAGGACTTCGGCTGATCAATTCCGCCGTCATTGTTTATTATTCGGGAAGTTTATTTATATTTATGTGCGGTCAGGTATCCTTTGGTAAATCTGGTCTCTACCAAATGTTTTGGGCTTTCAATGCAATATTGAATCTTATCTTTCAATTGCTGGTTTTATGGGGAATATGGAAAGTAATTTACACGAAAACACCTTTGTCTTCTTGATGGTCATTGGCATATTAATCATGCTTGCCCTTGCGCTTGCATTTGTGGTCTTTTTCAATTATTCACAAAAAAAGATTTTGACGGAGCAGATGCGAAATCAAAAGCTAGCCTATGAGCATCAGGAAAAGTTATTACACAGTACGATTCTGACTCAAGAGGAAGAACGAAAACGAATTGCTAGAGAACTACACGATGACATCGGATCAAAACTCAATGTGATTTTACTGAATATACATCGACTCAGGAAATTCAGTAAAGAAAATGAAGAAATGGGACTGATTGCCGATGAGGTAAACTCGGTGATACACACAACAATAGATACGACACGACGCATCTCGCATGATTTGCTACCTCCTACGCTGGAGGAATTCGGATTGGTGGAAGCCATAAAAGAATTAAGAGATACTTTTCATCATACAGGCCATGTGTCCATTGACTTTGACCTGTTGGAAAATGAGCTACAGATCGACGATAAATTAATTGAACTAAATATTTTTAGAGTGCTTCAGGAGCTGATTAACAATTCAATTCGACATGGGAAGGCGAAAGAAATAAAGATAAAACTCTGGTTAAGTTCGGACGCTATCAAACTTGAATATCTAGATAATGGAACCGGGTTTGATATGAATAATTTTGAAACAAAAAGAGGTCTTGGAATGAAAAATATGGAAAGTAGACTCAACATGATCCAAGCGGATTTTACATATGATTCTGCTCCCGGAAAGGGAATGAAAGTGCTAATAACAATTTAATGGAATAATGCTAGGTAATATTATTCTAAAAAGGTAGATTAGGTAGATAAGGCTTCCTTCAACCGCTAGTTAATGTGAAAAAGGAAAACCTTATTTGCCAGATCTGCCCCATCCCCCCACCTATCGACTACAAATATATCCACTATTAAATAACAAAAAGCCAATAAAATTTTCAACATGGAAACTATTAGAATTGCTATCGCAGACGACGAAGCCCTATTTCGTAAAGGGATGAAACTCATATTAAATAGCTATGAACATTTAGAAATCATTTTGGAAGCCGAGGACGGAGAAGATCTAATTCAGCAACTTCGAGCCTCCGACAACCTCCCGAAAATATTATTACTCGATCTGAAAATGCCAAAGATGAATGGTGTTGAAGCGGCTAAATTAATCCGGGGGGAATTTCCTGATTTGAAAATCATTGTACTGTCTACTCATTTCAGTCGAGCTTTTATTATCAACATGATTGAATTAGGAGCCGCCTCCTACTTACCAAAAAACTCAGAACCGGAAGAAGTGGTGGAGACCATACAGGCCGTCAGTTCAAAGGGCTTTCATTATAATAATCAGGTATTGGCAGTCATCAGAGAAAACATGGTCTCCAAAATTAAACCCAAAGCGCTGTTTTCTTATGAACTGACAACGCGGGAAAAAGAAATTCTCCAGCTAATCTGCGAGCAGTATACGACTCCTGAGATTGGGAAGAAGTTATTTATTTCTCCTCGTACGGTGGATGGACATCGGAATAATTTGTTGTCGAAGTTGAATTGTAAGAATGTTGCTGGGCTGGTTGTTTTTGCGTTGCAGAATGGGGTGGTGGATGTTTCGGGGCGGGGGGTGGATGGGTGAGGGGGAAGGGAGATTTTGTTTTTTGTTGAAAGTTTGTATCGTCTCAAAATAACTTTACAGTTAAAAAATAGGATTACTATAACTTGACA
>CAZDTI010000654.1:0-4094 GCA_964508085.1 uncultured Saprospiraceae bacterium
CTTAATTTTTCAGGTATCATCATGCCGCATCAATATAACTTTGATCGCTATGTTGTACAAAAAACAACAGCTGCTGCTTTGAATTTTGCTGCAGTAACAGCGATTGCCTCCAGAATTTTTGCTGACTTTGAAAATGTCAAACCGGGCTATAGCGCTCAATTGATCGAAGCTTCAGAAAGTGCCTATGCATGGGCTAAGGGACATCCAACGACCTATTACAATCAACCTTCCAATGTAACTACTGGGGAATATGGTGACAACAATGTCAACGATGAATTTGATTGGGCGGCAGCTGAATTATTTATCACAACAGGGGAGGCCAGCTATAATGCAGACATCATTGAAAGTCAAATTGGAAACGGAGTGCCATCATGGCAATACACTGCACCGCTGGCATTAATTTCTTTAGCACAACATGCAGATGCGATCAGTGCTGATGTTGATATTAGCATTATAGAAAATAAACTTTTAGCTACTGCAAATCAATTGAGATCAACGACCAATCAATCTTCCATGCGTGTTGCGATGGGATCAGGCAATGGTGACTTTGTCTGGGGCAGTAATGGTCAGGCGGGCAATCAAATTATGCTTCTCATCCGTGCCTACGAACGCACGGCGGACGAGAGCTATCTCGCTGCGGCCTATCTTGCGATGGACTATTTATTAGGTCGAAATGGAACGGGCTTCTGCTATGTTTCCGGTTTCGGAGATACTTCTCCAAGGAACCCTCATCATCGCCCATCCGAAGCAGACAGTGTCAATGACCCTGTACCGGGTATGGTTGCAGGTGGACCTAATCCTGGTCAGCAAGATGGATGCTCAGGTTATATTAGTAGCAACCCTGCTTCCTCCTATGTGGACAGCTGGTGTTCCTATGCTTCCAATGAGGTGACTATTAATTGGAACGCCCCAATGGCTTATTCGATCAATGCTTTACGGTTTTACCAAACAGGCCTTCCTAGCTCTACTGGGGAATTATCCGCTGTGGAAATACAGCCCCTATCTATAATTCCCAATCCAGGAAGAAATACGGTTCGTTTACCTCAAATCAATGAAAGCCTGAATCAAGATATTGAAATTATAAACTTATCCGGACAAGTGGTGTACAGTGAGCAGGGGCTGAGTTCTCCATTTATTGATGTGTCTAAATTGAATGCGGGTATATACATTTTTAGATTATTGGGAGATCAGAAAATTGCTGTTTCGAAGTGGGTGAAAGTAGATTAATGAACTAAGCCCTAGGCAAGCGGACAGCGGAGGGGGATCACCGAATAATAATAACTAATTTGATCTGTCTACTTACGAAAATATTTCTGTAACCAATGATAAAATTTTTCAGGAAAATTAGACGAGATTTACTTTCAGAAGGAAAAGTTGGAAAGTATTTCAAATATGCTATTGGTGAAATTATACTGGTTGTTATTGGAATTTTGATTGCACTTCAGATTAATAGTTGGAATCAAAACAAACAAAATACAAATTTAGAATTAGAATATCTTAAAGGAATCTGTAATAATCTTGAGAATGACTTAAATGAATTAGAAAATCTTTTTAAATCTGATTCTACAAGATTAAACGCTTACACATTGCTTGTGAAAAACTTCAATTCTGGGATTGCTAAATCACAGAAAATAGATGTAATCAAAAGTTATTATGTTGTTGGTAGTGATATATGGTTTGAAGGACAGAATGTAGTGTTTGTGGATATGCAATCTTCAGGAAAATTTAGCCTCATACAATCTGACAGTATCAAATATGCTATTCAAAACTACTATAGATTTTTTGATGAAGTAATAAAGCAAGAAGATATTTACAATGCTCAAATCAGAATATGTAAGGACAGGAATTTTCAATTCTTTAATATAAGTTCTTTTTTAGAACCCTCTTTTCCCAAACAATGGAATGGAGAATCTGGTCCACCAGATATGTCTTTTGTTGAAAAACCAAATTTTAATGAAATAAAATATAGCATGATCAACAATTTGAGTTTGATGAAACTTTATCAATTTACAAATCATAACGTAAGATTAGAACTATATCAAAAAGCTAAATCATTGAAGGATAATATTGAAGTCTATTTAATAGATAAAAAATAACGAAAGGACAACGCGAGCTCTTTGTCAATGGCTACGAGAGGGTTCAAAAGGCAAATATTCTCCGGCATTGCAGAGCGCCCAACATTGGCGGTTAATGCTAATGATCCTGTTTTTATTAAAAATTCACTACTCTGACCGAATCACCGAAACCGTCCCAGACTCAATGACCTCCTTAGCACTAAACACAGACTCATACTGTAGTAGATAAGTATACACCCCAGGGTTCACTTTTTTCCCTTTAAACTGACCATCCCAGTGGTCATACTGATTTGAGCTTTGATAGATTAAAGCGCCCCAGCGATTGAAGACGGAGAATTCAAAATTAGTTAAAACCTCGCATTTATTAAAGACTTCAAAATGGTCATTAATTCCATTGCCATCGGGACTAAAAGAATTCGGTATATAAAAATCACATTCACAAGTTTCCAAAGTGATGTCTATACTTTCACTAAAAGAAATATCACAATGCTCCACCCGATAATGGTAAGTACCATCCTGAGGGAAGGATCTGACTTTCTCTGTACTGCCGTCATTCCATCTAATAGAATAAGGAATTGCGGTCAGGTCCGTTTCCCAACCTGTTTCTATGCAAATCGTTTTCTCGTTGGGCAGAAAATCATCTAACTCAGCTATAGACGAGCAGATCACTTCAACCTCCAATTCGCTAGGAAGCATCTCCCATTGACTACCTCCGGTATATACGGAGTCTACTATTGAGGGCACTAAATCAAGATCCTCATAGGCTACATTTGCCAAAGGAAATGAATTCGCTCCTTCTTCCAAGTTACAATTCGCGAAATCTGAAATATTCCAAACGCAAAGGTCTTGATTGTTATCCTCAATAATTATTTGACGACCTCCGTTACTCAAAGCGTTATAGGTCTTTACTTTAAAGCTATCTACCAAAGTACTATTAAAGCTATTTTCTCTTTTGATTGTAGCTCCCGTTTTTTGATCAACCGTAAAAATAACCATTTCGTTATTGTACGTAGAAGGGTTGTTACGTTGATTGGATACTAGGAGCTCCAGGTTGCCATTGCCGTTTTTAATCAGTTTTATGACTGTTCTTTTTTGATTGTCAAAATTAAAATTCTCCGAGGTCCAGATGATGTTTCCTTCAAAATCTACTTTGACTATACCATATTCATATCGCACCGCTGAACCTGGGGTATAAATGGGAATACGCACCCGGTAAGCCAGGCCATCCTCCAGCCGATAAATTTGTCTGATGAAAGCGGATTCCCCTGAGTTGCGTTTGATCCAGACCGGTTTCAATAAATAATCCAACTTATAGATGTGTCTTGATGTTGCCACAAAGTATCCACCCTCAATTTCAATCGCATTTCCGGTTACCCCACCATTTCCAAAGTTTTCAAAGTAACGTTCTACATTAAAATTTTGATCCAATAAAAAACTACAATATTGAAGCGGTCGATCGGTATAAGAAAGAAAAGCATGCACAAAGTATTTATTGGACTGAGTCGGGAAAAAACCAAGAACATGTAAGGTGTTATCTGCACGCAAAAAGCGATAACGGTGTCCCAGGTCATGAATATTGATAGACAGCATTCCGACCTCCGCATGACCATGACCAACAGCACCGGCATTAAACAACATCCCAATCCGAACCGTATCGCCTTCTACAAAACTATTGTGAAATTGATTGATTCCATACGATCCGGGAAGGGTAAACCTAAAGGATTGTATCGGACCACATTCATCGAATTCTGTGATCCTTAAAATGTTGTCTCCAGTCACCGGCTCTCCAGAAGGCAAGGCTTCAAAAATCCAATACCTACCGTCGTCAAATTCCTGCAAAAGAGTGGAACCGACTTCTTCATGTGTCCCCGTTAGGCGATAGGAATTTTGGGCCGCTAGCGTGAAATAGAGGATGGCATTGAAAAGGATTAAGAGAAGAATGGATTTGTTTGTTGTTTTGATCATAGCGTTTTATTAATTCCGGAGTACTAATGTACAAAATTGATTTGAGTTTATTGG
>CAZDTI010000655.1:0-4082 GCA_964508085.1 uncultured Saprospiraceae bacterium
CTTCAAATTCTTTGAGTTGGGAACTGGTGAG
Source organism: uncultured Saprospiraceae bacterium (assembly GCA_964508085.1). Taxonomy (GTDB): domain Bacteria; phylum Bacteroidota; class Bacteroidia; order Chitinophagales; family Saprospiraceae; genus CALGLS01. The sequence continues at coordinate 32 of CAZDTI010000655.1, forward strand.
TTTGCTCAAATTGGCGCGAGCCGCATCCAATTGTTGATCTAAGTCGGCAATGTAGCGAAGGACACGATTAAGTTCCTGTTGTTCAGCTAATGCTTTTTGAAGTGATGATTTTGTAGACATGTTTTCTCTTTTTTACAAAAGTAGAAATAAAAATGGAAATGAAGTAGTTCACCAACAAGAGAGAAATATTCCTTATTTTTGTCACTCAATAAATAGTACATTTTCTTTTAAAACAATCATTATGTATAAAGCCTCAAAAACACTACTCCTCTTCCTAAGTTCTTTGCTACTCATTTTTGTCAGTTCCTGTAATCCGAACAAAGACGACGATGATTCCAACGAAATCACCACCTTTGATGATGGTTTTTTCATTGTTAATGAAGGTATCGATAATGGCACCGACGGGAGCATCAGTTACTATGACCGAGGTAGAAAAGAGGTCGTGAATAATATTTTTACTACAAAAAATGGGATGCCACTGAGTGGGACTTTAAGTAGTATGTCAAAATTAGTTGGGCGCGTTTATATCGCTCAGGATCAAGAAGGTAGCCTACTTTTCTGTGAGGAAGAGTCTATGGCCCAAATTGGAGGCATCAGTGGATTCGCCTTGCCCCGATATATGATACCAGTTACTGCATCAAAAGTCTATGTAAGTCAGTGGGGGGAAAATGGTGGAGCTGGTAGTATCCAAATTTTAGATCCTTTGACGAATACCATTACAGGTGAAATACCTACTGCAGGTGGGGCTGAGCAAATGATTCAACTAGGTGGTTTTGTATACCTTAGTCACACTGGTGGTTTTTTTGTGGATTCGGTCGTAACAAAAATTGATATTAATACGGATGCAATTAGTCAAGTTATTGAAGTGGGCATCAGTCCGCAGAGCATGCAATTCGATGCCAATGGTGCGATTTGGGTCTTGACAAATGGTCTGGAATCTTTTACAGAGGTCAGAGATGGGACCCTCGCAAAAATAGTCAATGATCAAGTGGTTTTTTCGATGACCGTTCCTAGCGGTTCTCGCGACTTGGTTATCGATAACAGTAAGTCTACATTGTATTTTATCCATGGATTGAATCAAAAAATCTATGCTCATGATATCAATAGCAATACCTTGGCGCTGGCACCTTTTTCTGAAGTACCCGTAACTGGATTGAGTTATGATTCCAAAACGGATTTACTGGTTGGTTTGGATGCTAAGAATTTTCAACAAAATGGCTTTCTTGTTCTTTTTGATGCTGCAGGTGAAGTGACGAATGAATTTGAGGTTGGGGTGGTTCCAAGGAGTATCGTTTTTTAAGCTTTCTTGGCCTTCCGATAAGAACCGATTTCCCTCCGTTTATACTGGTTCAGGCTAGTTAGAAACTTCACTTCCTCATCTGGCAAATCTATCTTTTAAGAATTTGACCCACTAAACGAGCAGCAAGCATTTTTCATCTAAAAATGCTTTTTTTTGGAGCGTATGAGCCTCTTGTCGCGCAAATATCCCATCCCTTTCTATTCTTGTCACGGTATTGTCCGTACTAAAACCTTCCATATCATTGGGAGAGCAACTATTTTTGTATACATCAGAAAGATTAAACGATAGAACAAATGGAAAAATATTATTTCCATATTTAGTTGCTTGCTTCTGTGTTCTAAATCTATAAACTCAAGGTACTGTTTTATCTGTAGGAGATTTACTCCTTAGTTTATCATCAGGCGCCTAAGTAAATTCAAAATCTCGAAAGCAATATTGCTATTATTAAATAGCTCCACGAAAAAATAGGAGCATCAAAATTTTTAAATATGAAAAATACAAAAAGAAGTATCGATGAATTGAAAAAACTATCTGTTTCTGTGATTGAAAAAGATCAACAGAATAAAGTAAAAGGAGGAATAGATAGAACAAAAATAAGAGTCCCTAGACATGGGTAATTGATTTAAATAAGCTCTTGAAAGGATGGGGGTTTCCCCGTCCTAATTAAAAATAAATTTATAATTTAAAAACAATTATTATGAAAAATGTATTTTCATCTAGTTGTGCTTCATTAAAAAACAGAAATAAATCTTTGAAGAAAAAACAGACTATTGAATATCAGACAAGCTAGGGGAAATGTTTTTTTTTGCAGCCAAAGCGACATCATTCATCAGGTGGTAATAATTTGTGATTGAATATTTATACAACGTCTTTAAAATAAAAACCTCAAATAGTAAGCCACCAATAGTCTCTTTTAATGATAACAATACTTATGAAAATAACAATACTTATGAAAATAGCTCATCACCTTACTTCTCTTACTTGTTTCTTTTTTATCCTCTTGACTAGTGCTAACGCCTCACCACTGAATAAGGCAACCTTTAATAATTCGGGTTCTAGCCATGCGTTTGAAGAGAATAAAGGGCAGGTATTGGGAGATGAAGCACAGCAGGTTCTTTTTGTTCATAAAGCACCAGGAATATCTATATTTTTAATGCCTACAGGAATTGCGTATCAGTTTCAGGATTATGCTGAGAGCCCTGCAGAAAGTGAAAAATTGAATGCTTTTTACAGGGACCTGCAATTAGAAGCGCCTAGTCGAAAAGTAGGAACCTACCGTATGGATATGGAATTAATTGGTGCTAACCCTCAGACTAAGGTTTGTACTTATGGCCAAAGTGTGGATTATTCTAACTATTACAATACAAAAGCATTTAATGTGCATAGCTATGAACGCATAGTATATGAAAATGTTTACCCAAGTATAGATTGGGTAATCTATGAGACTGAAGAAGGAATCAAGTATGACTTTATAGTATACCCCGGTGGGGATCCTAATTTAATTCAAATTAAAGCCAAATGGGTAGAGGAGATTAGCATAGAAGATTCAGGAAATCTATTGCTAAAAAATCGCCTTGGCGCTGTCCTAGAAAAAAAACCGGTGAGCTTTCAACAAGGTGAAACTATAGAGACTCATTTTGTATTGAGGGATGAAGTAGTATCTTTTAATATAGCTGATTATGATGCTAGTAAAAAATTGATCATTGACCCAGAAATAGAATGGGGAACTTACTACGGTGGAAGTGGAACGGACGGTCTTAATTCCGTAACCACAGATGCTTTAGGAAATGTCTATGTCTGTGGAACTACCTATGGCAGTGATGGTCTGTCTAGTGGAGGTTTTCAAAATTCTAATCCTGCTCTAAACGGAGGTACGGCCGCAGCCTTTTTAGTGAAATTTAATAGTGATGGAGATAGACTTTGGGCGACCTATTACAGCGGTGGTGGCCTCACAGGGGGGATTTCACTAGCAATAGATGCTCAGGAGAATGTATATATGGCTGGTTTTACATTAGACCCTGGCCTATCCTTTAATGGTTTTCAAAACGCACTTAATGGTCTTTCAGATGCTTATTTAGTAAAGTTTAATCCGGCTGGTGAGCGGTTGTGGGCCACCTATTTTGGAGGATCGGATGGAGAGGTGGCGAGAGCAGTTGCTATAGATAATCAAAACAACGTATACATCACAGGAAGAACGCTTTCTCCAGATCTTCCCGTGCTTAATGGGTTTCAAGAGACTCCAGGAGAAGGAATTTCCGGAGATGCTTTTCTAACAAAATTTGATCCTTTAGGTGATCTGATTTGGTCTACGTACTATGGAGGCGCTATGGGAGAATTTGCCTTTTACGTAACCTGCGATATTTTAGATAATGTCTTTATTACAGGTAGAACCGCTTCTACCACTGGAATTTCGCTGGATGGACATCAGGCAGATTATGGGGGTGGACAAAGTGATGCTTTCCTCGCCAAATACAATGCTGCTGGAACTATGCAGTGGAGTAGCTATTATGGTGGTTCCGGAGAAGACGTTACATATGGCTGCATGACCGATCAACTAGGAAATGTATTTATTTGCGGTGAAACGGGCTCTTCTACTAATATCGCATTTAATGGATTTCAAGAGACATATGCCGCAGCTTTCTTAGCTAAGTTCAACACCAATGGGGAGCGAGAGTGGGGAACCTATTATGGAACTGGCAATGGAGGGCCAGGCTCTGGCGCTAACATTGGCTATGCTTGTGTAACAGACAT
>CAZDTI010000656.1:0-4061 GCA_964508085.1 uncultured Saprospiraceae bacterium
TTATCCTACATAATATCGGCACAAAATACCGGATTAATTTTAACTAGGTGCTTATATAAAGATATAAGGAGCTGCTGTTAAGGCAGCTCCTTTTTTACTCTATCCTTATAAATAGAAAAATCAGGTTTATTTATTTTTCTCTATTACTTCGGCAATACATTTCCAGTAGCATATCTTCTCGTGTAAATCAATTGACACTTTAATAATTAAGCAGTATGTTCGAAGTTCAGGTGTCTGTTTCGAATGAAGTCGATAGTAGGGTTAAGTATGTATTTTCCCTTTTCTCTTCGTTTAGGACGAAGAAGTTATGTAGGACTTTAAGTGTTTGTTGAGGTGGTTTTATCATGGTATTGTTTACTTTTGAAAGTTAAGAAAAGTTCTTAACTTAATGGTCATGAAGAATGAAGTACAACTCAATATCTGTTAGCTGGTTCAAAAGTTAAATCTTTTCTGGCACTGCGTTGTGCTCTCACGTTACAGGTAATTTCGAAGAAATGAAAAATTTAATTCTTATTAAATGTTTATTATTACTACAAATAAAATTATGTGGATGTATTTGTGCTGATCAACCATTTGGGATAGGCTCAAGTAATGATCTAGTAGGATATGATTTTATTGGCTTAGTAAAAATTAAAGATGAAAAGACTTTTAAAGATAAGATTTATGACACTTATGTAAATTTACTTGAAATAGAAATACTTGAACATTTTAAGGGAGGGAATCCAAGATTAATAAAGGAATACAATGTTTTTACCTCTTGCGAAGTAGGAATAGAAGTAGGAGAGGAATGGATTTTATTTGCTTTTCAAGATTCAACTGGAACCTATTCGGTTGGAGCATGTGAGCGGAATACGCAATATAAAGACATCAATGGTAAAAGATATCTCATGGGTGGCTATTCTAGAGCAATTTCATACTTAGAAAAGCTAAGAGATGTTTATGGTAAGTCACCTCATAGCGTACAAAATGGAAAAATACAAGCGTTTTATGATAGCGGTAATAAGGAAATAGAGGAGAGGTATATAAAATCAAAATTAAACGGGGTACGGAAAATTTGGTATCCTAATGGACAGTTAATGACAGAACAAATCTATACTAAAGGAAAAAAAGATGGCGAGTGCAAATCATATTTCCCAAGTGGCCAGATAGCCTCTGAAGAGTATTTTAAAGATGGAAAAAAGTATTACTCCTCTAAAACATATTATGATACGACCTACCAAAATTGGGAGCACTACAGATTGTTAGAAAAATATAAAACAGAAGAGGTGCTAAAGTCAGCATATAATAGAATTCAAGTAAAATATGAAACCATATATGATTATGACGGAGAAAAGGTTTTATATAAAAAATATAGACGGAATGGAAAAATAGAAGAAGAAACAATCTACTTTGACGGCCTTAAGTTATTTAAGCATTACCATGAAAATGGAAATATTAGGCTAGTGTATTATTACAAAAATGGAAAACCTTTTGGCTGTTATAGGACCTACTTTGAAAATGATATAATTGATAAATCAAATTCTTGGAATTACGATCTAAACGGAACGAAGATGAATTAAAAACCATCTAATGTTAAAACTAGCGCTCTGAAAATACCGAATTACTCATTCTACAATGCTTATTTAAAAAAAGTGATCTTTTTTGTTATGCCTACCCTCCTTTTACCGTTATTAATATAGAATGAATGAGACAGATTTTAAACTTAAAGTATTTTCATTAGCTGAACGTTTGTTTCCTATGGTTTCTCGACTCCTTGGAAATAGCACAAACGTTGAAGATGCTATTCAAGAAATAATGATGAAACTTTGGGAAAAGCGCAATCAAATTGAGCAACATCCCAATATTGCAGGTTTTGTATTCTTAACAACTCGTAATTATTGTATTGATATATTGAGGAAAAAAAAGATTGAAATTGAGGATTCTTCTTTACAACTTGAACTTTTAAAATCAGAATATGGACAGGAACAATTAGAATGGAAGGAGTTAAACAGGATTATTAAAAAAATTCTTAAAGACCTGCCTGAACAACAAAGAGAAGTTATAATGATGCGAGACTTAGATGGCTATGAATTTATTGAAATAGCTGCTGCAACACAACTTAAGGTTGAACACGTAAGAGTCTTACTGTCGAGAGCAAGAAAAAAGGTGAGTATGTCATTAGAAAAAATATATAATTATGAAAGAGAATGAATTTGAAAGATTAGTTGAAAAATACAAAGAGGGAAAGAGTACATTAAAAGAAGAAAACGCTTTATTTAACAATACTAAAAATGCAAAACCTGCATTCGAAGCTTGGTCCAATTTCGTGAAAAATAATAAAACGGAAGCGCCAAAGGATTTTAACGATACCTTATGGCGATCTTTTCAAAATAAAAAAACTAGAAAGCGAAGAGGGTTTATTAGAATTATGTTTGCAGCAGCTTCCGTTGTATTATTAATCTCTTTTTTTGTAAGTAATCAAGGGCAAGATGAACAAAGTTATTCTGAGAAAGAAAGGCTGTTAAATCAAGCGCTGGGTATGTTTAATAGCTCCGAACAAAAAGAGATTCAACGTAATATCTTTTACGAGAATGAAATGATTATTGTGTATACAACTACTGAATAAATCGACCTCCTATAAATATTTTATGAACAGATAAACATTTAGAAAAATGAAAAAAATAATTTTAACTTCATGCGCTGTGCTACTCTTAATTTCGTTAGTTCATGCACAGGATAAAAAAGAAAAAACTCAAATAGACGGATACGTTCACGTTGAGGTGAAAGATGGTGCAGACCCAGATATTTATGTGGACGGAAAAAAATTCGATTTCCCAATGGAATTGTTGGACAAAAATAAAATTGAGTCCGTAAATGTTCTTAAAGGGGAAAAGGCCATAAAAGAATACAATGCAAAAAATGGAGTTGTACTTATCACTACAAAAAAGTCAAGTGATAAGATAACTAAGTTCGACTATAAAGAGGTGAAGGGTAAAGTTGATAAAATTCCGATGGTGATTATAGACGGAGAAGAGTCTGACCAGGAAACACTTAGTAAACTTTCACCAGATGATATTGAAAGTATTAATGTTGTCAAAGGTGAGCAAGCGATGAAAAAATATAAGGCAGCCAATGGTGTGGTAATTGTAAAAACCAAGAAAGAGAAAAAATAATGAACCAGCTTTCTAAGCTATAGGTTGATTTTTTAAGTTAAATAAGCCTTCTGATCGTTATGATTAGAAGGCTTTTATAGTAGTATTATTAATGAGAGAAAAATTAAATAATTTCTATATTTAAGAAAGTGAAATAGTGTTGGAAATTTACTTACATTTGGTATGTTTAAGTTTATTTCAAAACTATTATGAGCTTCATTCAAAGTAGGAAAAAGAAAAAGTTGCAGAGAAATGCATATAACGTCAATAGCTGCTAAATGCGGCTACTGTGTTTGTATAGATCGTTGTCCTCTGCAACTAAATCCAAACAGCAGCCTAATGAAAGATTGTTCGTAAATTTGAAGAAGGTATATCAAAGTACGAATAGAACAAATAAGACCTAGAAGTCTACCTATATATCAATCTATTAACATGCCTATTTTTTAAGAACAACAAGATGAAAAGATATTTACTGATTCTAGTGTTATTTATGTTTGAATTTTCTTCCTGTGAGAATAATCTTGTAACAACAGCAGATATCGAATTTATTGAAGAATTGAGCTCAACTTATTTTTCATTTGCAGAAATAGAAAGAAGAAAATATATTAGACTAAACGAGACCTTGACAATAATTAATATTTTAGATAGTGGGATCATTGAAAATGATTTAGTAACACCAGACGAAGCTGCCAATAATTGTGCAATAAGGTACTTCATGAGAAATGAGTTAGATGCCGGTGAATTACAAATCAATATTAAGAAAAAAGACAAGTCTGATATTTTCAAGTATGAATTTAGAAAACAACAGTTGGGTAAAATGATTTCTGATTATAAGAAAATAACAACTTTATTGGAAATCGAAATAGACGCAATAATTATACCCGTTACGATTTGGTTTGGGCATAAACAGAGGTGCCGTCCACTGTCCTA
>CAZDTI010000657.1:0-4056 GCA_964508085.1 uncultured Saprospiraceae bacterium
AAATTAAATAGAAATAAAATAAAACCGGAAATCACCAGATTAACTGCTGAAAATCTCTTCTAACACGACAGCCACTCCATCATCCAAATTGCTTATCGTAAGTCGATCCGCGACGGCTTTGACTTCCTCTTTGGCATTCCCAACCGCCACACCCAGTCCAACACCTTCGATCATTTCGATGTCATTATAATTATCGCCGAAAGCAATTACCTCGTTCAAAGAAACAGTAAATTTTTGTTCCAACAAAAAGGAAAGGGCAGAAAGTTTGGAAATTTGTTTACTGGAAATTTCAAGGTAAGTTGGTTTTGATCTATAAGCATTTAGAGCATCTGAATAATACATGTTGATCCAATTCTCCAATAACTGTATCTCTCCAGCTTCTCCCATACACATGATTTTGTGTGGCCCTTTATTTTGCTTTTTCCAATTACTGCAAACTTCGCTTAAATCGGCTACCGTTGGGTCTACCTTTGTATTGTTCTGCTCCCGTTTGGCCCAATAGTCCATAGCTGGCACGTACCATTCGTCAGCATGATAAAGACTTGCGTGAATGGTTGATTTGAAAATAAAGCGTAGTAGTTGAGTGGTTATTGCAATGGAGACCTCTTTTGATAACAATGTAGTTACAGTACCATTGTCGTAACTAAGAACAAGTCCACCGTTGTAGGCGATTAGCGGTTGCTCTTGAATGTCGAGCTCGTATTGTAAATGACGCATGGCTTTTGGCATCCGAGAGGAGATGAGTATGACTGGTATTTTGGGGTCAAGGTTTTTGATGGTTTTAATGGTGCGGTTGGAAAGTTGTCGTTCTTTGTTGAGTAGGGTGCCGTCTATGTCGGAGCAGATGAGTTTATGATCAGTCATGAAAAACGTTTCGTAAAAGAGATTTTGAAAGGCGAATTTACAGAAAAGAAAGGAAGAACCGTCAGTGGATGTCAAATACACAACAATTTAGAACTTTCCCTTTCGCTCTCTGGAGCTTATCCGTATCTTTAGTAAGTAATTATTGACCAATTAATAACTATTTAAAATAGGCATGGATAAAAAGCTAAGTCACCATAGAAGTATTATCACTTTATTTATACTGTTATTGTATATTAATACCTTTGCGAAAAGCAATGAATATAGAGTGACTGCAAACGATAAGGAAATAGGAACATTAGTCGTTAAGGAAACAAAAGAAGATGAAAAATCTCAAATTGAAATCATCAGTGATGTCAGTGTCCGAGTGATTTTTCTGATAGAACTAAATTACAAACTGAATTCAGTCTACGAGAATGGAGCTCTTTTATACAGTAAAGTAACCACTTACCTCAATGACAAAGTCCATTCTACAACTACTGTTGAAAAGAAAGGAGAAAAATACCTGATTGTAAAAGATGGCGAAGAATCAACTTTTGATAAAGCCATAAAATACACCGGAGCAATGGTTTATTTATATGAGGTAGAAGAAGGGAATGCTGTCTTTTCAGAAATTGATGCCGCTGAAAACCACGTGAAAAAGATAGGACCGAATCGGTATAAATTATACAGTCCAAAAAACAAAGAAATAGCGGAGTACCATTACAAAAATGGAAATCTACAAAAGGCCATTGTACGACAGCCTTTTGTAGATTTTATTATGACGGCGATTTAGAATAAGGGAGGTGGATGAGGTAGATTAGGAGATGGGGCAGATGAGGTTCTCTCAACACGCATAACTTTGTGAAAAAAGGAAATCTCATCTGCCCCATCTCTGTTACTTCATTAACAAAGCCTTCGCATATCCAATCATTCCATCCACTTCTACCTTCCACCAGAATTTATTTGTCTTTTCTAAAACATTTATTTTACGGCCTGGACTCAATCGCTTTAACGAGGAAGAACGATGTGTTGCTTTTTCTCGTAAACTAGTCGCTTTCTGGACGATAAAACTTTCGACCAGTATCGTATTTGAAGCCGCTGAAGCCTCTTCGGTCGCTGCGAAAAAGAAACCTGCCACGATTTTTTCCTCAGATGAACCTTGTTGTTGCCTTGTCGTATTGGTACCCGCCAGCCAGGTTTGACCTGATTGTTGGAGGTAACGGAGTGCAGACACTCTTCCGTGATCATCATTGCGAAATTGGTTTTGTAGCCCGAGTGCAAGCAGAGACTGATAACTGTTCTCAAGATGATTTAGCCTATTTTTATCTTCAGACATAGCTTGGTAGTAACTTTTGGCCAATTTATAAGCTCTTTCATAAAACGCCCGAGCATCGGCAGTGTGACCTAGTTGCTGCTGTTGCTTTCCAAGACTTATATAACTGGCAATAATACCCCTGGTGTCAGATTGAGTAAAAGCTGTTTGTTCAAAATTAGCGAAAGCTGCTGTTGTCGTAGCGGAAGGAGTTGTGGAATGATTTAAAAAAGTATTGTTTTGACTGAAAATATAAGAACTGAAGAAGAATAAAAATAACAGTAGAGTTACATTTTTCATGATGGGTGGGTTTTAAGGATGAAGGAAAAGGATTACTGAGTTTCAATATACTATACACTTTTCAAAGACAACCTTAAATCCCACCGAAATGCTAGGTAGGTGGAAGCTCCTCTTTAGGGGCCTATCTAGTTGCTAATCAAATTGGGAACTTGATTGGCTTTAGATATCGTTGCGCTGGCAAAAAGTGTGCAGTCGTTTTACTGAGTTTATAATTAATTAACCCCAAAAACACATTCGTATTATTTTAATATTATAAAAAGAAGGTAGTAAAAGCCATTTTACCTAAAATGCGACGAAATGAAGATTTTATATTTAAGATTTCCTTAACTCGATCTGATTTAACCTCCACGCATCTCCCCAGTCCAAGAAGTATTACATCACAAAGGACTACTAAAATAGTGGCCACAAAAGCTCAACTATTTTTCACCACCTTACTAAAACAAAAACGATGAAAGTATTACAGAAAAGTTTATTGACCGGCATGCTCCTCCTCATTGCTTTGTTCACTTATGCACAGACTTCCATAGGCGTAAAAGGTGGTTTGAATTTTACCAATATTTCCCAACCTGATATTATAGATGTCACTGGAGTAGATTTTAAAGGCATCACAGGTGCTAATTTTGGACTCGTTGCAGAAATAGGAATTACAGATCATTTCGCCATTCAGCCAGAATTTGGTTATAGCCAAAAAGGATTTAAATTAGAAGAAGGAGTTGACCTCGAATTATTCAATGTCCCCGTTCCAATTGGCGGAAAAGCCACTACAAAATTGAATTATATTGAAGCCCCAATTTTAGCAAAAGTGAAATTTGGCAACGCCCGAGTGCAAGGTTATGTCGCCGGAGGTCCCTTGCTTTCTTATGCCAGCGGAGGTCGCTTCAAAACAGAGGCAAATGTATTGCTGATAGATATTCCACTTACAAATACTAAATTGGATTTAGATGCACTTGGTTTCAAACGTTTTGATATCGGAGCCAGCATCGGTACTGGAATCCAATTCAATACGCCCACTGCAGGTTCCTTTTTTGCCGATATTCGATATAGCAAAGGCTTTAAAAATGTATACGATGTTCCTGTCGTTGATTTGAAGTTACAGAATTCGGCATTCGGATTAAATGTGGGGTATATGATGCCACTTACTCGAAAGGCACCAGTGACTTCACGACCAAGAGTGTAAGTTGTTTATGAGTTTGGGGTAACCGAAATGACTGCCCTCAGCTTATCGAACGGACGCCACGAAGCACAATGGGGAGAAATCCACCTTGTGCTTCGTGGCGTTTTTTGTTAATGCAATTCAGCTCTAAATTTCTTTTTCCCCAAATAATTCCCTAAATTCACCTATCTATTCGGCCTTTTTGGCTATCCAAAGTTATCCAATCTTTCATTTCGACATTCAGTCGAGATCATTATTTTTCGATCATTGCTCCGATTTTCTATCAGGTGCAAATTGTCGAGTACTTTTTTCATTGACCCATAGACCCACTTGCTATGAAAATAAATGTACAACGGATACTTTTACTTCCTATTTTTTTCTTTTGCATAGCTTCTGCTTACAGCAACAATAGTGCAGATACTCCTTCCAAAGAATCACTTTGTCCAGT
>CAZDTI010000658.1:0-4050 GCA_964508085.1 uncultured Saprospiraceae bacterium
GAACGGTCACAACTTTTTGGCGGTTTATTAGGGCACAACATTATGTCGCAAGACAGTCATTCGGGCAGGTTTTTAATTCTCCATTTTCAATTAAACCATCGTCATGAATAAAAATTCTTTTTCCTGTCTCTCTTTCTTATTTATCTGCTTAGTTGTACTAAACGGCTGTAATACCACTAAAAAAGCACAACAAACTCCGGTTCCAGTGGCCGAAATTGTAAAAGATCCTTATATGACTTTTGACAGTCCGGATCATGATTTTGGAACCATGAAAGCTGGTGAACAAAAGAGCCATGTTTATCGTTTTACCAACACGAATGCTGGTGATATTACCTTGGAACTGGTTTCTGGCTGCCATTGTACAGATCTTGAATATGATGAAGGAAAAACGTACAAACCAGGGGAAACGGGGACTATTAAGGCCACTTTTGATAGCAATCGGGAAGAGGAACGAGGTGCTCTGAAGAAAACCATTGACATCCTTTTGGAGAATACGGACCCTAAAACCGGGTATCAGATTATAAAGGAGGTTCGATTTACATTGGTTTTGGAGGATTAGTTTAACATATATTGAAAGTCTTTCAACTGACAGAAGGCCTTGGCAATCTTTAACAAACTGTTAAAATTCTTTTAAGCACATGTGTGGGGGTTGTAGAATGGCCGTTTATTTGCTACATTTGAAATGTTTTGAACGATCTTTATTAAATACCTTAAAATTATATTTTATCATGAAGAAATTATTTATGTTTATCGCGTTCTTGGGCTTAGTGAATATGGCTCAGGCTCAGTGTACAAAGTCTGCTAAGACTGCTTCTAAATCTGCTTGTTGTGCAAAGACAATGGCTACTGCTACTAAAGTTGCCTCTATGGATGACAGCATCGAGAAGAAAGTATGCGAAAAGTCTGGAAGTGTTTCTTTCGTAAAGAAAAGCGTATGTGAGAAGTCAGGTAACGTTTCTTATTCAAATGTTGAGTACTGTACTAAGTCTAACAAATTTGTAAACGTTTCTCCTTCAAAGATGGACGCTAAAGCGGTAAATGCTTCTATGGATGCAAAAAAGCCTGCTTGTACTAAAGCTCAGAAAGCTGCTTGCTCTAAGTCAAAAGCTGCTTGTTCTAAGTCTAAGACTGCTGCAACAAAAGCTGCTGATACTAAGAAGGAAGTAAAAGCTGTAAAAGTAAGTAATGACTAGTATTTTCTAGTTGCTTATCTTTAAGCTATAGTCAAAAAGGCTTCTCGATTGGATTCGGGAAGCCTTTTTGCGTTTCTTTACTTGCTACTTGCTGCGCTCGTTTGGGAATAATAGAATTGTTTTTTCTCTGTCCTTATCTTTAAGACAACTAAAGTTGAGTTTATTTAAGCATCTGTATCAAAATACTCCGAGTAGTGTTTACGTTTTGAGTAATGTTTGAGTACGTGTTTGTATAGATCGAGCGTCTCCTTGGGTAGGTCAAGAGGATCGAACCAACCAATCGTTTCAAACTTCTTTAACTCCATTGAAGCAGGTTCACCCATCCACTTCTTCGCTCGGAATATCAAAATAAGTTCATTGGAAGAGAGTCTTGCCCGATTAACAACATGTACTAACTTGAGATGCTTTTCTTGGATAGAAACCCCTACTTCTTCATAACTTTCTCTAATCAGCGCGGTAACCGCCATTTCATTCTGATCTATTTTACCTCCGACCATGGTATATTTTCCTCCGTTCTTGACGGTTTGTTTCAGCAATAACACTTTACCTTTTCGCTGTAGAAACATTCTGACGACTATGGTCAATTTAGCACGTGCCATAAATTGTATTCATTCTGTTTAATTAATCTCGGTAAATATAATAAGTAATTCCAACTTTAAAGGCACTTGTCAATGGCGCAATTAGGGGCATTCGGCAGATTAAGGCTAGATAAGCGTTGTTACTTATTTAAGTGTATTTAAGTGATTGCAAACTATGGGAACCATATTTTGGAAAAATAGAAAGCTAAAATGGCTTACTTTCCAGTCCAGAACTAATAAAATGCACTCAAACAGAATAATTAAGTGAATTATTAGCAAAAAGCAAAGGCTTTAAATTAAATTTGTGCTCATAAGCCACCCTCAGGGTGATTTTAAAGACCTCGTCCAACAATATAAAATACTAACGTGGGTTGCATTTAGACTTATGCGCTAAGGCGAACTAGTGCAACAAAGAGAAACCCCTACCACACATTTCAATCATTCAATTATTCTAATATGCGTTACAACAATGTATTGGAAACTATTGGTAATACGCCATTGATTAAGATCAACCACGTATTAAAAGGAATTAAAGCACAGGTCTATGCAAAAGTAGAGGCTTTTAATCCTGGCCTTTCCGCCAAAGATCGAATTGCACTTTTTATGATAGAAGATGCAGAACAGGAAGGTATTCTAAAAAAAGGAGGAACCGTAATTGAAACGACCTCGGGTAACACCGGTTTTAGTCTGGCTATGATCTGCGCCATCAAGCAGTACCGCTGCATTCTTTGCGTGCCAGATAAAATATCGGACGAAAAACTTAATGCCTTGCGTGCCATTAAGGCCGAGGTTGTCGTTTGCCCCAGCAATGTAAAACCTGATGATCCACGATCCTATTACTCCAAAGCTAAAGAAATACACAGAGAGACGCCAAACTCTTTTTACGTGAATCAATACTTCAACTCCTCCAATTTACAAGCGCATTACAAAACCACTGGACCAGAACTATGGGATCAATCAGAGGGGAAAGTCACCCACTATGTTTGTTGCGTAGGTACAGGAGGAACGCTCTCCGGAACTGCTCGTTTTTTGAAAGAGCAAAATCCGGATGTCAACGTTATTGGAGTCGATGCTTATGGCTCTGTTTTGAAAAAATTCCACGAAACGGGCGAGCTAGACACAAAAGAAATTTATCCTTACAAGCTAGAAGGAGTTGGTAAAAATATGATCCCAGATAATATTGACTTTTCTGTGATAGACAAATTTGTAAAGGTGACGGATAAGGCCAGTGCTTTCCGGGCACGTCAATTGGCAAAACGAGAAGGATTATTTGTCGGTTATTCTTCTGGTGCTGCTATGCAAGGGGTTTTTGCTATTAAAGAAGAGTTAACGGAAGATGACTTTGTAGTGGTTCTTTTTCCAGATCATGGGAGTAAGTATCTGGGTAAAATTTACAATAATGAATGGTTGGAAGAAGCTGGGTTTTTATACGGACAGAATTATAAGTACATGCTGCGGTTTAGAAAGTTTTTGAGAAGTAAGTAATAGGAAGGTAGATGGGTAGATAGGTGGATGGGCTTCCCTTAATATGCATTAGAAGGAAATCCATCCACCCATTAAAAAATACAAGAATTAAATTAACATGAAGATATTAGTAACGGGGGCAGATGGAATGCTCGGAAGCAACCTTGTAAGAGAATTGTTAAAAAGAGGACATAAAATTTGTGCTTTTCTATTGCCAGATAGTGAAGCCCCTACCCTACAGGGTCTTGACATTGAATTTACTTACGGAAACATTTTAGATTCTAATCAACTAACCTTCGCAGCAAAAGATTGCGATGCCATTATTCACACCGCTGCCAACACAAATATTTGGCCCAATCGTTCGGACATCGTACGAAAGGTAAACGTAGACGGTACAAGAAACGTTGTAAATGCAGCTTTGGCTGCTAAAGTAAAACGAATGGTTTATGTTGGTACTGCCAACTCATTCGGCTTTGGGTCAAAAGAAAGTCCTGGTACTGAGGATCGCCCATACCGCTCTGCCAAATACGGTCTTGATTACATGGATTCCAAGCTGGAAGCTCAAGAATTGGTCCTTGAAGCAGTAAAAACAAAAGGTCTTCCGGCTGTAATTGTAAACCCAACTTTTATGTGGGGACCTTATGATTCTAAACCCGGTGCTGGAGCTATGATACTCGCCATTTACCAAGGAAAAGTTCCTGCTTCTGCTCCTGGTGGTCGCAATTACATTTATGTAAAAGATGTCGCTATTGCTATTGCCAATGCTTTAGACAAAGGCACGGCAGGTCATTGTTATATTGCTGGAAACGAAAATC
>CAZDTI010000659.1:0-4047 GCA_964508085.1 uncultured Saprospiraceae bacterium
TTCATATTCTTTTTTTAGCGATGAAGAACAACAATCTTTTTCGATTCTCTATAATCCTCATTTTCTAAAAATCGAATAATATAAACTCCACTTAGTAAGCTTGAGGTGTTAATCACTAGATTACTTTCGCTGTTTTTAATTTGCTGAACTAAAAGAATTTTTCCTACTGAGTTTATAATTTCAACCTTGTTTATTTGGGGATCAATATTATTCAAATAAAGCATATTATCGGTCGGAACGGGATATAATAAAGCGTCACTAAATTCATAGTCATCAGAGGTGGAAGTAGGATTACCTCCTTCAGCACCTGTCCCCACATCATCTGCCGTTAAAGGAGGATACCGAATACTTTCCAAACTATAATGGTCCGCTCCTGGATTACTATTGCTTGGTCTTTCTTGACCTTCTATGTCTTCAGGAATCGCTACTGTGGGCACCGCGTTTTCATACAAAGGGGTATCTCCCGTGGTACGCCAAAGATTATAAACATCATCAAAAATGAGGTGAGGATTTTCATTACTAACTTCCGTGTCATCAAAAGAGGTAGTAGTTGCACCTGCTAAAAGAGTAGCATTGTCAATCGGATACATAAGATTACTTAGCCAAGTAATCTTATTGCCCTGGTCATTATCAGTATCTACAATTTCGACTAAGCTATTTTCCGACCCTGTAATTAAATTGTTAGCGATGGTAATGTCTTCCAAGTCCTTGTTGTAATTGTCATTGTTGTCATAACCAATCTCAATACCATGACTATTGTTAACTAAGGTATTATAAGCAATCGTTACCCGCTCGGCTCTAAAATGTTTTGATAGATTGGAACTTTGTCCATCAACAGCATCTCCTAAAGTCAAGGTTATCGGAGCATCCCAACGCGTACCATTCAAACCTTCCATATAATTATTGATAATTAGGTGATCGGTGCCATAAACGCGAATCCCGCCTGTGTATATCGTGGAACCCGCAGGAGAAGTTCCTATCGGCTTTCCATTACCGAAAAAGTAATTGCCTTCCACTCTATTTCTATTTCCATGTCTTAAAGAAAGGGTACCGTAGCTGGCTACAAATGTATTGTGCCGGATAATATTGTCACAAGACTTTACCGATACAATTTCCGGATCGCCATCACAATCTTCAAATAAATTATGTTCTACAATGGTGTAGCCACTGCTAAGTGACATCTCGCTCCAGCCTATTCTAATCGATTCCTGTTCGTTCACTGCTCTAGGGCCATTGTTCTTAAAGTAATTATAATCTATGATGTCATATTGCGATTGATAATAAACCTCCTCTAAACCGTTGCCATCAAAAGATCCATCTATGGTAATGTAATGGCCCGGAGTTTCTTTATTTTGAAAAACGTTGTGATCAATTCTATTATGGTGACTTGGATAATCAAAGGGGAAAGTATTGTCATTCCAAACGCCACCAACGAATACCCACTTAATAGATTCTGTTGTTTCCAACTCAAAAACATTTCTTGTAATCCTAATGTTATTACAACCTTCTAGCTTAACCAGAGAGTCTTCTCCCTGGCCATCAAATACGAATCCTTCTAAAGTCACGAAAGCAGATTTTTTTAAAACGAAATGAGACTCGCCAGTTAACACTACTCCTCCAACCGTTTCGGCTTTGATGATGACTGGATTGTTTTGACTAGCAACAATTTCAAAACTTGCTTCGAAGTCATTATAGGTTCCATTGTTTACAATGAAGGTGCCTCCAGTTGAGGAACTGTTTACGGCGTCGGCTAAATCATCGGGATCGCTGAAGTATTGTTGGGCGGTGAGGCTTAGGCTGAAGAAGAATAGAAAAAGGAGAGAAAAATAGATTTTATTTTGACTCTTTGTATTAATTCGATGTTTTATTGAATTATTGGAAGCGCCCATATGGATTGTTTTTACGGCTAATATAGGAATTTCCTTTTGGTAACAGGGGTAAATTTTTCCTCTATTAAAGAAAATTTGTTCGAGCAATTTCTTATCGCTTTGAACACCCACAGAATTTTTAAATATTTCTATTTCAACTTTACCGCTATCTCTAAATTCTACTTCCCATATTTCACCTGGAATATCCACTTTTACCATGGTAGCCTATTGATGGTGATGATGAATGGTATAATGGATATTGGTTTGATCGAGCCTGTTTAGAAAATTTCAGAATGTCTTTCATTAGTGCTCAAATATTTGCTTGGTCATTAGGAGATAACCATTTTTACTCAAACTCTATCCTGTCAAACACTAAATCAATCATAATGTGTTCATATGATCTCAAGCCAATAATACCGAAGTCCGTATTGTATAAAATTTCAAACTTTTCACGATCATCAATTTCATTTATGTAAACATTCTGAAAGATCGAATCATGAATTTCATAAGTTTCTTGAAAATCAGAATAAGTCTCCATTGGCATTGGATGGTTTCTGGGGGCAACCACAATTGACATGTTTGGATTGTCTTCAATGCTACTTTCGTAAAGAGGTGTGCGCAATATGATATTACAGAAATCAGCTACCAGCTTTTCTTCAACATCTTCTTCTGCAAGGTCTGGACTCACTCTACTTCAAAAGAAACTTTCCTCGGATCGAATTTGGTAATAAGCGGATGCATTTTTTTTGTTCTATGGTGTTTAGATAAATTTAAGGAAAATAAAGTCTTGCTCATCGACTGTTTTAATCCCAGAAATCGAGCAAAGTTACTTCGAAATGGAGTATTTCATTTGGACGAATAAGACCGCCTCCAAGTTCCTGTTTTCCATAGGCTAAAGTCGATGGAAGTATAAAAATTCCACTTCCTTCTCGTTTTAATTTTGGGATGCCATCTTGCCAGCCTTCAATTACTTGGTTCAAGCCGAATTGAGCATTTATTCCGGCATCAAAAATAATATCTATTGAATCAATCCGTCTTCCAACATAGTCGCATACTACCGTAGAGCTTAAAGTTGGATGTTCCTCTCCGTCTTCGCCTTCTTCTACTATTTTATAAAACAATCCACGTTCGGATATTGAAAAATCGGTCAATTGGTTATCACTTAAAAACGTTTCTATTTTAATACTGTCTATAATGAGTTGTTGCACGGGGTCATATTCACTACAAGGATCCGGCTCTTCCTCGATAGTCTCTAGTTCTGAATCATTTTTATTCGTGCAAGAAAAAGTCATCCCTGTGATTAGGGCAAGAAACAGGAGGTGTTTTAGATTTCTTTTTAATTTCATTAGTATCAAAGATTAGGGACAAATATTGATTATTCTTCAATAGTGATCCATGGTTTTTTGTTAAAAGCACAAAATTCAACAATACATTTACAGTGCTTCATTCCCTCCTTATTTTCAATGGGTCGAGATGAAAATGCACCAAGGAGATCGTTGGCTAAGGTAGGTAAAATAAAAAAAACTAAGCGATTAAACCTGCTTTTTTAAGTCGAAAAGCCTTTATGGGATCATCATAGCCGTAACAAAGCGGTAATAGTTAAAGTCTTGTAAGCAAGGTAGTTACAAGACGTAAACCTAATATCACCATAACAAAATGAACATTTTTCGACTCAAGGGATAAAAAAATAAACATATGTTTAGAGGATAATCAAAATAATAATAAATGAAAAAATTAGAAGCAATTATTAGATCCTCCAAGTTTGAAGCGGTCCAAGAGAGCCTTCATGAAGTTGGAATAGACTTTTACACTTTTTATGAAGTGAAAGGGTATGGCCATCAACGGAGCAATAATTTATCCTATCGGGGCGCCGCCTATGACATGGGTTATATCGGCCGAATAAAACTGGATATCATCGTATCAGAAGATTACGTAGGTGCTGCTCAAAAGGCCATCAAAGAGGCCGCCTACACGGGCGAAAAAGGAGATGGTCTGATCTTGATCACCAACGTAGAAGACATCACCAATATCCGAACAGGACTAAAAAACGGAGAATCAATAAACTTATAATTCAATTAGAAAATGGAAGATTCACAAATAAATAATGCGGAAGAATTGTTGTTGAAAACGGCTGAAGCTTTAAAGGCAGCTGAGGCCGCTCAAGCAGCAGCGGAGCAAA
>CAZDTI010000660.1:0-4035 GCA_964508085.1 uncultured Saprospiraceae bacterium
CCATTCCTTTTCTAAGGAAAAATCTTTAACCGCATGTAATAAGGTATGACTTTTTTTAGGTTGGAAATAGATGGTCATTTCTTTCTCACTCAGGTCACCTTTAAAAGGACGAACGACTTTAAACTTGAAATAGCCAAATTGAATGGTTTTCTTATAATCGATCAAAGTTGCCGTAAAGATCAGTGGTACTTCATTCCAGCTTTGCACATCAAGCTCGGGTTGAGCACTGCAGTCACAGGCCAGGGCTGGATATGTTCTTAATAAGAATATGGAAAGAAGGATTGTGAAAATCCGGAATTTCGATAGCATTGGGATTGGTTTTGTACCGATATATCTAAACAATATTTTAGCCAAAGGTACGAAACCTAACCTCATTTTCTGCTACTTTGGTATCATCGGAGTCACAGGGGACAATTTTAAGAATGGACTACATCATTACCGTATAAACAACTACATGAACATGTAAATCGTTGATTTTCTTACAACCACGAATATATTTTTATTCGATAAGATACGGATTTTGAAAATGCCATAAATCTGCGCTGCCTATTTGGCAAAAGGAATACTTTTAAAAAATTATATTTCACCAATGCTTCTTTCTGTGAAATAATACAAGTTCTGAAACTCCATTTTAAATCTAAGAATACGATAAATTTAACTTTTTTGAAAAATTTAGGTGTTACGTTTTCTAAAGTCCTATGTCTACATTGTGGAATTACGAAGAAACAATGCGGCTAAGACCCCTCAGCATTAGACTGGCCGCAGCGGAGGTATGCGTCAATTTATAACATCCACTGATAGCAAAAGTGTACGAATAAACTTTTGTTTAACAAGCAAGTTAAGATTGATAGCGCCTCCGTGTTTTGGCTACAAAAATGTCATTCCTACGGAATTATACTGCTTTTCAATACGACTAAGATGCCATGTAGGAAAAAACAGCCCTAAGCTGTTTTTCACCCCCCTCGAAATGACAGCAACTTAGTTTCGAAGGAATCGACAAACTAATTAGGCCTCGTTTGTCTTTTTGCCTTAACTAGTTTTTTTCTACTGCTTCACAATTCGTAGCGACTTCACGCCATTGCCTGCTTGAATCCGGACGAAGTAAACGCCAGAAGCCAAGCCATGGCCTTCCACACTTACTACATGAGCGCCATTTGTAAATGATCTGTTAGAAATTTGCTTTACCTGTTTTCCAACTACATCGAATAAATCAATTCGTACATCCAATGTTTCTTCCAAAGCAAAGCGAATTTTAAATTGATTGTCAAAGGGATTTGGGAAAACCTTTGTGTCAACGATTTCAACCAATTCCTCAGTGTCGGATGCAATACAACCTGTGACCAATGGGATATAGGTGAAATCAGGAGTCAACAAAGTCTGTACTTTATCTTCAGGTACTTCAAACCAATCCATGAGTAGGGAACCATAAACGGAACGGAAATCGTATTGCATGGCAACGCCTTCTTCTGGGTCAACGTTTGCATCAATAATTGGGTTGGCACCAATAACACCCGGGTTAACACAACTACCGAAGACAATCATTGGAGCGGCAGATCCGTGATCGGTTCCGAAAGCCGCATTAGAAATAATTTTTCTACCAAACTCGGAGTAAGTCATTCCCACTACGCGCTCTTCTAGTCCAAGTGCATTAAGGTCCTGTTGAAAAGCATAAATCGAGTCTGATAGATCTTTCAATAGATCTGCATGCAAGCCTATGGTTGGTTGTCCCTCCTCCACCTGTCCGTCATGCGTATCAAAACCGCCAATTTTCAAAGCATATACTTTCGATTGTAAGCCACCATCAATTAAGCGAGCAACTGTTCTTAATTGTTGCGCTAGCAAGCTAGAAGGATAAGAAGAGTAAGCATTATTCCCTTGGTCTGCAGCCTGTACCACTCGTCCAGAATAATCATTGGACTTTATATAGGCATCTACTAGAAAGACCATTTCATCGCCATAACAATCATTTGGCAAATCGGCTTCAATCCCTGTTGTCAAACCTCCAATATTATTCACATCCAAAATAGAATGACTAAAATTGGAAGCAACACCCTGACAATTCACAGAAATGTTACTGCCCATGGTTACAGCGAATGGATCGGGACAATCCCCATTTGGAAAATCTTCAGGATAGCCAGGGAAAGTGTCATCAAGATAACGTCCCATCCAACCAGTAGATTTATATTCATCAGCATTGACCGCTGTATTCCAAATGTCTATTGAACGGAAGTGAGAGCGGTTTTGGTTGGGGTAACCTACACCTTGTACTAAAGTCAAACTTTCCTCATTATAAAGATCGAGGATACCACTCATTGAGGGGTGTACTTTAATAGTATCTGTCATTCCTAACAATTCATTTTCAGGAATGATCACATCAGGTCTGGCATTTGCTAAATTGTCATAACCATCCAAGGGAATAAAAGTATTAAGACCATCATTACCTCCAGCCAATTCTATCAAAACTAAGACGCGATCACTGTCGCCATTGACCAAAGAAGCTAAAAGGCCAGAAGGCATAGCTGCTACGTTGAAACCACCCAAGATGCCAGGTAAGGTCAACAAAGATGTATTTTTAAGAAAAGCTCTTCTTTTCATAATATTTGATTTAACAAAAATTCTACAAAAAATGAATCACGGTGTTTAATTCAAAATATCGCTTTTTTTCGTCTCGTCTCCTAAAAAAGGACTTCCTCCCACTACGACATTTTTTTAACGAATCACATTCCAAAAACTAACTCAATTGAAATTCGGGTACGTCCATCATTGCGTGAAACATGGTATTTAGTTTTCCTTCTACCGATTGTTTTATGGATATATTAGATGGATCGGACAAGTAGGTGTTGTATTCAATAGTCCACTCATAATCAGGAAGACCCGGTATAAGAAGCTCTTTGAAATAATCCTTTTGTTCTTGTGTCATGTCTCTTGGATAAATAAGTCTACATACTTCATCCACCAAGGCATTAGGATCCGAAGGGTCATCAAGTGTTTCAAGGAATTGTAAGAAATCGTATCCCCAAACGTTAAACAACCAATAGGTCATTCCATCAATTTCGTTCATCAACTTCTTTCTCAAATTAAGACTCGCCGAGTTTATCCAATTCCTATAAAAAAGTGGCGCCTGATGGTAAGCTTGCCAGCCAGCCACGGAAGGAATAGAAAAAGGAGTCATTCCCAGCTCTAAAAACTTCCAATACCAAGCGACCCAATATCTATATTGATCGTTTATATCACTCACTGGGTTTACCTTAAAAGTATTGTAAGAGGAAAAGAAAAAATCAAGTGGATTTTTAATCATACAACCCCTGTTGGCCTCCTCAAAAAAGTGCTGACTTTTAAGTAGTGCTTCTAAGGCTGGTTGAATTTGATAATTATTGTCCAGTAAAACCTGAGCCATTGGTCCGATGATTTCTGCTTCTATTGTTTCGTTAATGTCATAATGCATAAACCACATGTAAAGACGACGGCAAATATGAAAAGCACATTCGTCTTTTTGGAAAATGATGTCAATAACATGGCTGTATTCGTCAGCACCTCCGTTTTGGATAACCTGATTGTCGAAACGATGAGATAGTTGCTTGGTTCCAGTATCATGAAAAGATCCCCAAGGGTCGAAAACAGCAGGTTTGTTCGGTTCGTCAATAGTATCCTGTGCCCATGTCCACCACCCGGTAAGGCAACGTGCTATTTCAACTATATCTTGCTCGGTATAATTGGTATAATCACCTGGGGCGACCAAGTCTCCCTTCCCTATGGTGAATAGCTCTAACAATTCTCTTGCATAATTCTCGTTAGGCTCATCTGCAAAATTGGAAGTACCACTGAGGTAGATCAACATACTTCGATCTATGGTTATCCTTTTGGTCAACTCCTTGAAATCGCCTAATCCATTATCTCGTATTAAATTAAGGTACACCCAATTCATATTGGCGTGCCCGGCGTCCGTAATCGGAAAGTGGTTGTGCCAAAACAAGGTCAGCTTCTCCGTGATGGTCTGATCATTATTGTGCATTTGCTGAAACCACCAGGACCAGA
>CAZDTI010000661.1:0-4006 GCA_964508085.1 uncultured Saprospiraceae bacterium
GAAATGATGTTATGTGCTTCACCGAAATATGTCTTATTAGTTTACCCTTTCCTCTTAAATTCAACTTTCCGCTTGTTAATTCTGCTCCACGATTAAATCCAAAATTCACGTGTTGTGAATAAACTGCAATATGACAAAAAGCGTCTTTTAGTTTTTCCGATTTTGAGTAAGCCATAGCTACTGAATTATAATTGTCCCAAATCAATTCGTTTGCTTGTGTCACCAAATCCGTTATAAAATCCCGTAATTCCAAGGTCAATTTTTGAATCCCCTCGTCATAAGGTTCTATGAATTTTTTGAGTTCTGGATTCGGTTTCATCTCTTAACCCAACTTGGCAAAAAAGGTTGATTGTGTTTACCTGAGCTTGATTATTCGGATTAGTGGTACACTACATATTTTCTTTTGGCTTTGATTGTCACCTCACAGTTACATGCCTGGTAGATTTCTTTGAGTTGCTCAATGGGCTGACTTGGCTTTCTGAGGTGAATGGTTTTTTGCTCGGTGGGCAAAACGATGTTCTGAATGGTTTGGGTACGAGCCTTTCTGAGGATGTTTTGCCAGTCATCATGGATGCCCGCCTGTCGTGTCTGGTGCCGGATGGTGTTGACGATCTGGTAAGCCAGTACGGTGAGATAGATGTGAGCCTGTATCCGCTCATCTTTCTGGTGATGGACTGGTCGGATGTTGAGGTCGGTTTTCAAACATCGGAAAGTACTCTCTACCTCTCTGATGGTATTGTATATTTCCCAAAGGTCGGATGCTGAATCTGTCTTCAAATTAGTCCTGATAAAATAGATTCCTTTTTTCTTGTCCTCTTTTGGCTGACTAGGTTTTTTCTTTTCCCAATACAATTGGATGGCTTTCCCTTCTTTCTCCGCTACGGTGATTTCATAGAGATGACTCACACGCCTGTTTTTTTCTTTGCTTCGACCGATGCGCTCCCATACTTTGGCAATGGCTTTGGTGCCTCCTTTTTTGTGCAGTGAGGCCTTGATCGTTTCAAGCTGTTCTTCGAATCGCTGGGTTAGTTTCTTATCCATGGACTGCTCCTTGCGTTGCTTTGCCGGACTCTGTACGTATAGCCAGGTATCGGGCTTGTCAGCTACCTGTAGTGGCTGTAGCCGGATGGTTTCCTTGTTTTTCGTTTCTACCACTGTCATGGCCTGCTCATCCAACACATAGTCTTTGAGCTGAGAGCGTGCCACACAGACGTAGGAATAGCCTTTCTCCTGTAGCAGTAACAGGTTGTCTTCGGTAGCAATGCCTGCATCCATGACTAGGGTAGGTTTGGCCTGTTCCTTCATGTTGGTTCCCTGGTAGGCTTTTTCTAAATCAGCGATCATCTCTTCGAGGCTCTCCGGGTCTGCTTTGTTCCCCTCATAGGTCCTGGAGTGACGAATGAACCCTTCGGCATTGATTACTGCGGTGAATACGACCAGTGGACAGTCTGACCTTTTTTCCTTGCTCCTTCCATAGCGGGTTAGCTCGCTCCCTGACTTAGCCGTCTCAAAGTAGGTATTGCTCAGATCGAAAATGACGAGCTTATCCTTGAGGTTAAACAAATCTGTGATATGGGTATAAAGTAGGCGGTCTATCTGCTGCCTGTTTTCATAGAGCTGGTCGGTGATGGCATAGAGTTGCTTATGAGTAGGAGCCTGCTCTTTGCCCAGCAGTTCGCACAGCGAGCTATTGTCTTGGAGCAGATGGGCTGTCTTCCATTCGGAAGCACTGAAAACAGCCCGAGAGAGGATAGCAATCAAAGCTTGGGTAGCTTGGTGATCAGTAAAGCCACAGGCTTTGAGGTGTTCTTCCAGTTTGAGCTGATCAGCTACCTGCCTACAGAGATGTTCCGCTCCGAAGCTTTTCACATCGTGAATCTGTGTGGCATTGAGGTCTACGGTCTGAAAATCCGCCTGCTCGGTCTTAGGAGGTAGCTTTATGGTGGCAGGAGTTACGCCTTGCAGGCTTTCAGGGTACTTGAGCTGGTACTTGGCGTAGTAGCTCTCTACAAGTGCAAGTAAGTCCTTTGAGAGTGCATCAGGAAACAAGGCGGCTTCCTGATAGATTTTGGCTTTCAAGGCCTTGGCTACCAGTGTCCTGTTCTGCTTATCAACGAGCAGTTTTTCACTACCCAGATAGAGGATATTCTCTTGTTTTACCCGCTGGCCGATGCGGGTATTTTGTACCAGGCTGTACTGGTAGAATGCTTGTGCCTGCTCAGAGCGCTGTTTCTTGATTTGTCTGATGTACATGTTGGGCAAGGTAGCAAGAAGGAGAGTCAAATAAAATCACCGTGCTACACTACAATTGACATTGCACCATAAAAACCACTCTAAAAGCCTGGAATCAACGAAAAAAATCAAAAAAAGTTACTTCTAAGAGATAATTGACCAAGTTGGGCTAATTATTTTTGGAGTACAATATTTTATCTTATGACTACAACCGAATATAGCACACCAAGCGAGTTAATAGGCGTCTTAAACGGATAAAAAAGATTAAGGCATCTTTGAGAATCGAACTAAGAAAGTCCCCTACCTCATCGCCATTTACAACGTGGATGGATGAATAAACTGGGTTTAACAGTCAATATCCTGATGGTCATTTAATTGATATCTATCTACTGACATGTTCATAGCTATTATCCATTTTCATATCTCGCATTGCAAATGCTCTTTTCTTAAATCCTTGTTATAAACGAGGATTAGTGGCGAGATTAGACAGGAGGTTAAAAATCAGGAAACAACTTGGGATAATAAAGAATCTCTCGATTCAAGACAGATAAAATAGCATTAGCCACTAGTATGGGATCTGACATATCTGGTTTATCCCCAAAATCCTTATTCTGAAAATGATAGCGCAATACGGTATAGTGTTCCAAATCTCCAACAGACCCAATAATAACTATTCTATTAGCAACATGAGGTTTTATCATCTCCTCAAACTCATGAAGCCCACCTACGAAAAATGACCAATATTCATTACCAAAATACCTTATATCAAACGAATTCGCGTTACTCTGTTCTAAAGAATATTTGTATCGTGGGTGATACGCTTTAGCTGCTAAGTAAGCGATATGTGGAAAACCACTCGACCCAGGGGTTTTATCAAATTCTGTAACCAAATTATGGGCTGAATAATTTTTACTCGTCTCGTACAAATTCTCACCTAGAAAATGAGCATCATTATCTAGATGAGAATCAAATATTTCAGGAACGGCAAATTGATCATCTGATCGTTCCAACGTTTTGATAAAACCACTTTCGTCACCTTCAAAGTATCTAGAGGGACTAGTCATTACAATCACTTTAGCCCCTGAATTAAACAATGAAATTGCTATATCGCCTAGACTATCATAAGTTATTTTTTCCTTAACATCCAAAATCAATATTTCGTCTTGCAAAACACGTTCATCTACCATTACATAGTCAGAAGGGTACATATCTTTTCCGGTAACCACGAAATGTATAAATGATCCGACTGCTAACAGAAGCGGAACAATCGCCGCTACGACCAAAAAGTATATTTTTTTCATAATTGTTGAGATTATCTAATAATCTTTAAGAACTAGTCTATTACTCGGTTTTGGGTCGGATTCATTAAGTCGAATTCTCAAGTAATAATTTATCCTCATTCAGAGTTACTCGGATAGAACTCTGAGTTTTGGTTTGGTTGATACATATTTCAATTTTTAATCTGAATTCATTAGCTCCCCAAAGTCCTTCATATCTCGCATGCAAATGTTTTTCTATTAAATCCTCGTACCAAACAAGGATTAGTGGGTCAAAAGTGTTCAAGAAGAGAAAATGCTTTTCACTTATTCTATACCCAATAGTCGAAACTAATTCTCATATTTCATACAGCTTGCTTCAATATTGTTTTTCAAATGACATAAGAAGTTTTCCAGATATCGCGGTTTTTCATCCTTGCGTAAAGTAACAGCGTACCATGAACGCCTCAACCCACTCTTAGTTACTTTTATAGCTCTTAACCTTCCACTTTCTAAAT
>CAZDTI010000662.1:0-4001 GCA_964508085.1 uncultured Saprospiraceae bacterium
AAAACACAAAAAGCCCTTCATTTCTGAAGAGCTTTTGGCGGTCCGGACGGGACTCGAACCCGCGACCCCCTGCGTGACAGGCAGGTATTCTAACCAGCTGAACTACCGGACCATTTTCTTTATTTAACCCTCCTTTGAGAGTCCTTTGCTGTTGCCTTTAAAAACAAAAAAACGACTCGTGGCCGTTTCAGCGATTGCAAAAATAGAACTCTTCCTCCAAAGACGCAAGTTTTTCCTAAAAAAAATAAAAAAAGTTTCTCCAATGCGGATTCCTCCCACCCATAATAGTACCTTAGATGCCCCAAACGAATTCGCTAAACAGACTGTAGTCTATAAAATACAATATCAAACAGCTACACACTTTTCATAAGCGAATATACTTGCCACCGATAGACCTGCGCGGGTGGTACTCCCCTTTAGGGGCTTGGGATCGCGCTGGCAAAAACACTTGATTAACAATAATATGCTATACACAGAGCAATGACCACACAATCGCTCTGAATTACATTACCAAATAAACCAGGTTTTATGATATTTCTTGATTTTGAACAACCACTCGAAAGCTTATACCTCCAATTGGATAAAATTAAACAGGTAGGGGAAGCTGGAGATCTTGACGTGACCGACATGGTGAAGGAGCTGGAAAATAAAATCAAAGCACAAACGAAAGAAATTTACGGGAACCTCAGTGGATGGCAAAAAGTACAATTGTCCAGACACCCTGAGCGACCTTACACCTTATTTTACATCAAGCAAATGTGTAAGCGCTTCGTCGAATTGCACGGAGATCGCTACCATGGAGATGACAAGGCCATCGTTGGTGGATTGGGAAACATTGATGGGCAAAACGTCATCATCATCGGCCACCAAAAAGGGGTGACTACTAAAATGCGCCAGTACCGTAACTTCGGAATGGCCAACCCGGAAGGCTACCGGAAAGCTTTACGCTTGATGAAAATGGCAGAAAAATTCAACCTTCCTATTATTTCCCTGATCGATACACCGGGTGCATATCCTGGCATCGAAGCGGAGGAACGCGGACAGGCGGAAGCCATCGCTAGAAACTTGCTGGAAATGGCACAGCTAAAGGTGCCTACCATTTGCTACGTAATTGGAGAGGGCGCTTCTGGTGGAGCCATCGGCATCGGACTTGGTGATCGCGTTTTCATGTTAGAGAATACTTGGTACTCTGTTATATCTCCTGAGTCTTGCTCTTCCATTTTGTGGAGGAGCTGGGATTACAAGGAACAAGCCGCAGAGGCCCTTAAACTAACTGCTGACCACATGCTTGATTTTGGAATCATCGACGGCATCGTAAAAGAACCACTCGGTGGAGCGCATTCTGCTCCGGAGGAAATGGCGAAAATGCTAAAGCGTCATTTGAAAAAGGAAATCGCAGAACAAATGGCCATCGATCCTAAAAAGCGTATTAAAATGCGTATCGCAAAATACAGCAAAATGGGACAGTACGATAAAAAGAAAGTTGAGAAAAAAGCAGTGACAAAAGAGAAGGCAACGGCAGGAAAGAAGTAGTCTAATGCTAAAAATACGATACTGTATTCACGAGCAAATTGCTTTCCACCGATGCACCTGCGCGCTGAGGTTCCCCTTTAGGGGTTAGGGGCAGCGACTGCAAAAAGAAGTAGCGTAATTTTTCAACGATTAGTTTTTAGCAATTGCTTCTCCCTAATATAAAAAACGAGAAACTAACGTTCAATAGCTAAAAGCAAATTTAACTTGCACACAGCGACCCACTATCTATGAGAATCATCAATCAGTTTCTGGAGCAATGGCACTTTCGTCAGCTTCATAAGCAATTACATCAATCAAAGATACAACGATCACCAGTCAGTTATCCAAAGGCGAAGTCTATTGGTATACTTTTTCATGCGCTGGAAAGTGGTAGTTTGAAAGTGGTTCAGCAATTTGAAGAGGCCTTACGGCAAAAAAACAAAACAGTGAAAGTCCTCGCTTATTGCCCGGATAAAACACAACAGGAAAGCTACCCCTACCCTACTTTTGGGAAAAAAGAAACCAGCATAGCTTTCCAACCTAAAGGAGTCGAAGCCGAAAATTTTATCCAAACTCCTTTCGATATTCTTTTTAACTTGTATCAAAAAGAAAGTCTTCCGCTCGGATACATCTCGGCTTGTTCCAAGGCTCATCTTCGCATTGGTTCTGCCAATGATAAAATATTCTATTACGATCTGATGATAGATATGCCCGAAGGCAAAGACTTAAATTATTTCATCGCTCAAGCAGAAAATATTCTTCGCAATGTCAATACCGACCAATAATAATAATCAACAATTCAGTGGTACAGGAATAGCACTCATCACCCCTTTTCGAAATGGAGCTATTGACTTTCCAGCTTTAAAAAATATTATCGAATACGTAATCGAAAATGGAGTAGACTACCTCGTTTCTCTGGGCTCTACTGGTGAATCCATCACCTTGTCCAGCGAAGAATGCAGAGCGGTTGTTGACTTCACCATAGAAGTAAATAAGGGCCGTCTACCATTAGTCGTCGGCATGTTCGGCCACAACAATACCACACAGTTAATTGAACGCTTCAAAAAATTTGACTTCAGCGGTGTAGATGCTGTACTTTCTAGCAGCCCGGCATACAATAAACCCAGCCAAGAAGGAATCTTCCAACACTATGTAGCCGTAGCAGAGGTAAGTCCGGTTCCCATCATTATTTATAATGTTCCCGGCAGAACCTGCTCTAATGTAGAAGCAGAAACCCTTGTTCGTTTGGCTAAAGCAAATAAAAAATTCATCGGCGTAAAAGAAGCTTCCGGTGACATTGTCCAAACTTCTCACATTATAAAAAATAGGCCAGATGGCTTCCTGGTTCTATCTGGCGATGATCCTACTGCACTTGGTTGTATTGCCTGCGGCGGCGATGGCCTCATTTCCGTAATCGGAAACTGCCTTCCCTATGAAACCGCTCAGATGATCCGCAAAGCATTCAACAATGACTTTACATCTGCACGTGAGTACCACCTTCAAATTTTAAACATGCATCACTGGCTTTATCTGGAAGGAAATCCGGTTGGCTTGAAAGCAGTTATGGAAATTCAAGGTTTGTGTACTAGAGAGGTGCGCTTGCCTTTGGTTAAATTTCCTGGAAAATATATGGAGAGCCTAAAAGCAGAATTGGAGCTAGCAAGCGAATTAGCAAAAGACAAAGCATAAACAATAGCATTTATATCTGGTAAAAAACAAAGGCCACAGAACTACTACTAGTCCTGCGGCCTTTGTACATTCTGCGATTTCACAGATGCAACTTAAGAGTAATTCTTAACAAAAACGCTCATAAGCCATTTTCAAATTCTGTGCAATGATCTCTGCAGAGCGTCCTTCTATTTGATGTCTCTCCAGAATGTGAACCAACTGCCCATCTTTAAATAAAGCAATAGAAGGAGACGATGGAGGATAAGGCATCATATAAGAACGTGCTTTATCAGTAGCTTCTTTGTGTACGCCTGCGAATACGGTGTACATATGGTCTGGTTTCTTATCACCAGCCACAGACATCTTAGCGCCCGGACGTGCATTACCAGCAGCACAGCCACAAACCGAATTGACAACGACCAAGGCGCTCCCATTCATGTTTTCCATAACTTGAGTTACTTGCTCGCTATTTTCTAGCCCTTGAAACCCAAAATCTGTTAGGTCTTTATTCATCGGGGCAACCATTTCAGGTGGATACATATTTTTTAATTTTGTATGAAATAATAGAAGAGTATAGTGGAAAAATCCAATCTACTCTAAGGTAAATGACAACTTATTATCAATAAAGCTGAAACTAACCTCAAAAATATAACTTTTCTAGCAAGGAAAGGTTTATTTCAAAATATCTTTTTTTGTAAAATTTCGAAAGCTCCTTTCCTTATTCACTATAACAATTCCGACTTACTCCTATAACAAATCCGACTTAGCTCAAGTTTTCTTTGTATTCGCTTTTGATTTAACGTTATTTTTAACAATTTTGT
>CAZDTI010000663.1:0-4000 GCA_964508085.1 uncultured Saprospiraceae bacterium
CATGCGTAGCGGAATTTCCAATCGTAAATCGCTCTGTCAAATGCCTTAAAGCTATAGGGATAGGTTTTGATGATTAAGTCATGGATACTAACTACCGACTTTATTTTTGTGTCGGAAAGGCCAATGGGGATTTCGTGACTTAGTCCGTGGTATAGCTCAACCTTGTTTTTTATCAATTCTTTTTTTACACCATAGCTTCGCCATAAGGCACCCGGCGTTCTACCAGCCGTATGGTTTTGGAAGGCGGGGTTTTTTCGGAAAAATTGGTTGTAGGGCTGTTTTTTTATTCTAGGGGAGTAGAGGTGGTATTGGTGGTCGGGGTGATATTCTGTTAGGTTTTTTAGTAGGGTACGTGCGTAATTGCCCAGGCCGGTGGGGTTGTTGAAGAGACGTTTGGCGTCAAAGGCTAGGGTGGGCATGGGGTAGTTTATTTAATAATATTCCAGTCACGTAATAGCATCCGATTGTATTTATACTGTCCTTTCCAGTTTATTTTTTCCCAAGTCATGATAGAACAGTTTGCCTTTAATTCAGTCTTTAATTTATCATTTTTTGAAAGCTCAATTAAAGCATTTTTCTCACAGTCGTTTGTGTGGAAATTCGGTTCGTCTGCTATCGTGAATATAAAAAGAAGTATTGTAATTCCTCCTATGTAAAATTGTTTTTGTTTGCGTTGCAAAAGGCTGAAAAGTAAAGTGGAAGAAGCTGAAAAATAATAGAAAAGGCAAATAATGATAGGCATAATGGTATCTGTTCTCAATACATTTGGACGATAAGAACGGTAACCTCCAAGTGGTAATAACAATATAAATACTAAAGAGAAGAATACTATCCATTTAAGTTGACGAAGTAATTTTTGAGCTGTTGCATTGTTGGCAGCTCTGTTTAATAAAATGGTATTAATGATTATGAAAAGGATTAAAAGAGGGAAGCCGATCTTTCTGGTGAATTGGTAATAAAAGGCGAATGGTAAGGTAGCATATCTCTCGGATAAACTATTTTCATGCGAACTTTCAGCATTGAATGTGCCAATGTAAAAAGAGTACAGCGCTAAGACGATGAAGAAGAGAAATGGAATAAAAATTTGTTTGGGTATTAGCTTCAGGCTAATTAAGATAGAGCTTAGCGTTTTCTTTTTTTTGAAATTATTCCAAAATAAATAGAGTAAAGAGCCAGAGCACAAAAGGATTGCTAGAGGGGTTATTAGTGGGCCATTGAAACATAGAACAACAACAAGGAGGCAACTGAGGATAAGTTTCGGTATTGAAAATCGAAAATGTATTGTATTTAATTTTTTCCAAAAAGGCCAGAAAAAAATAAGTAGAAGAGCTAAAGGAAAGGAGTAAAAGAAGGTATAAGTTATGGAGTGAAGAACGAGGCCAACAGATCGATTGTAGCCATAAGTTTGGAAAAGAGGAACCAGTAAGATAATAGGAATGATCCAGTACTCTCGTTTTAATTGTAAAGTAGAAATACAATACAAGCTTATCATTCCCAGAAGTAAAAGGTGTGTTATTAATTTGAATATGGCACTTGATAGGTAAACACTTTCGACGGGCGAGGTAAACCTTTGTAACGCTATAGGTGCATTTTTGAAATAGGAAGACATTAATTGATGAGCGAAATATCTATTTGGGCCAACGTATTTTTTTTGTTCGCTTAGTACGGTCCATCCAAAAGGGTCATTTAATACATCTTCACACCTGGGAGAGGGTAGAATAATGTCTGTCATGTCTCCATCCATAGATTCATTGTAATATTGCACAAAGGAATAACTAAGGTCAGCCATAACAAAGACAATAGCAACAATAAAAAGAATGTATTTTTTTTTCATCGGTCAAATATCTATATTTGGGAGGAATATAATAATAAGCTAAGCGGTTAAATTTACTTCTGACTCTAGTATTAAGCTAATGAACAACTAAATAACATCCAAATGACAAATACAAAGCTATTTACAGTTGGTCTAATCGTTCTCTTTTCTACTGTTTTTCTTTTGTTGAGTTCTTCAATGTTATTTGCTCAGAAACAAGCAACTTGGATGTTGGTGTTTGAAGATGACTTTGAGGGAGATGAGTTAGATAAATCCAAGTGGTTCTTTCCCAGTGATTTTTGGCAAATCCAAAAAGACAATGCTCCTTTAACAGCAAATAGTAAAGATCTTGTTAGTGTAAATGATGGTTTACTCAGATTAAGTGCAGAGAAAGTAGATCCATTCAAAGAAAATGCAGTTACAGAAGACCGGTATCTCTGTTACGAAAAGATCAATTATTATGAACAGCTAGGGCCACAGGCTCAGGAGGCTTGTAGGACGGGCGTCGTAGGTATCTGTGATTCTTTTCCTGAAGATTGTGCTAATATTTTAATGAATGATGGTCAACCAAATTTGAGAGAATATCTTTACAAAGCAGGAAATGTTTTTTCACGTAAAAGTTTTCGATACGGGAAAATCGAAATGCGTTTTAAGATGTTTAATTCTCCTTACAATAGTAAAAAAGCAACTGGGCATTGGCCTGCTTTCTGGATGTTTGGATGGGATAATGAAATTGATATTTTTGAAATAGATAACACTCAAAAACAAAATTACAAAGCTGGAACATGGGTTTTTAGAGATGGGGTAGGATATGGGATTAACTATCTTCATGGGGCTACCAGAACAGCTGTGAATACAGATGATTTTAAAACGGTAGGAGTCGAATGGTATCCTCCGGGGGTTTATGGGGAGGATGATTATGTAGTGTGGTATGTTGATGGAGAAGCTTTTTTAGGGAATACGCTAGAAAATTCTAAAAGCGCTGGTAAGCCATTCCCAGAGGAAGAGGTTGTTCCTCGATCGTTACACATTAGGATTGGGAACTCTTTCGCTCACCAGACAAAAAATGCAGGCCACAACGGGCCTCCTAATGGCAATACTATGTCTCCTTTTGGAATGCTCATAGACTATGTCAAAGTCTGGCAATACGTAGAATTTGATGAAAATTGCAACAATGACCTAATAGAATCATCCTGCGAAAATATCTGGTATGAAAGTAATATCGGCCCGCTACACGATTGGTACGAAGAACTCTCCGACGGACTCATCTACAACGAAAATGTCTCCTTCGGATCAAATGGTATCGGCTGCGAATCCTGGAAAGACAAAGTAAATATAGGTCGTTCATCTAACTCCCCACCGGACGTAAACGAAGAAGAAATTTACTATCTCGATCCAATATCAAACTCCCTAGACATCCGCGCCTGCAACTCCATCATCCTAAAACCCAGCAACTTCTCCGTCCGGGAAGGCGCCCAATTTACCGCCAAAATAATCGAAGACCCCATTGACTGTTCCTCCGGCGCCATCCAACCCATGCAACTTACCGGCTCCATTTTCTACGCCGCCCAATTCTGCACCGACAAAACAAACACCATGCGCTTTCGCTACAACTGCGCAGACCGCTACACTGCCAAAGTTTTTTCTGCAGGACATAATTTATCCTCTGTCCACGAAAGCAGCGGACCGGTCAATGAATATGGATTGATCTATCCTTGGTCGGGAGAAGGCGCGAGCGAAGATGGGATCTATTACCTCGAAATAGAAGTCCACAATGAGACCGAAACAAAAACCTATTTATACAATGTCGAAGCGCAGTTTTTTGATTGCGATTATGCGGTTACAAAAATGGAGGTATTCCCAAATCCATTTAAAAAAGAACTACAAAGCTCTTTTTCCCTGAGGAAAAAAACGGATGTAAAATTAACATTGTCCAATGTAAACGGCCAGCTCCTCATGGAACAGGAATGGAAAAACAGGACTGCTGGAGACTATACCGAAAGTTTTAGTACCAGTAGATTGAACGCGGGAGTGTATATTATATCACTTCATACGGTGGAAGAAGTGGTTTCTAAGAAGGTGGTGAAGGTGTTGGAATTTTAATGTCTAAATCAAAATCCTCTAATGCTTTTTCAACCTCAACTGCAACTTCAACCTCAACTTCAAACCTTCTAACGCAACAATCAC
>CAZDTI010000664.1:0-3990 GCA_964508085.1 uncultured Saprospiraceae bacterium
CCAGATGAAGTATAAAATTAAAAATGGCCTATAAAAAACCGTAGTATTTATGCTATCATGCTTAAACTTATAAAAAAAGAAATATGAAAATTCAAAAAGCAATTACATTATTAACTTTCATTTTATTATTCTCTATTCCTTCGAATGCGCAAAACGCTAAATATGTTGGCACCTGGACAATGATTAAATCACCTATTAAAGACAAGTGCGCTAAAGAACAAAACATAGTACTACGCAAGGATGGAACAGCCACCTACAATTTTGGTAAAGATGGACAAGGATGTAAAAAGAGGGTACAAGAATTCAAAACATGGAAAGTGGAAAATAGAGAATTTAAAAGAAGAAAAGTCAAGATAAAAAAAACGGTTCTAGTCATTGGGAAAAATGACAACATAATATTTTACATCGAAAAGAAAAAAAAGAATTCTCTTAAAGTTACAACCGATTTAACAAGTGGCGACACTACAAAAGAAGCTATAATTACATTCAAAAAATCATAAATTCAAGTCTTCTCCTGGAACATATTTTAGAATCAGTTTCTAGGAGAAGACAAATAAATTTACACTTGATTGATTTTTTTGTACAGATCAAATCAATTCTTTATTAATGCTTCTTTATAAAAACCCTTTTTCAAAACAGCAATAAGAATAGATGGTGGTAACAACCATTTTGCTATTCGCAAGAGCTTAGCATCGAAACCTATATAGTGGTGCATTTTTTTAGAATGGGCTGCTTTCCATACCGCCTTTGCAATAACATCAGCTGTTATTTTTATATCCTTATCAGGCAGCTTCATGTCATTTTGCTCCTTGGTTACCATTGTCGTTTTTACGTAAGCCGCAATGATATCTGCAACGTGTATGTCATATTTTTTGAATAATAAATTCCACCCCTCCGTCAAAGATTTCACCGCAGATTTTGAAGCCGCATATGCGGTTAATTCTGGATTTCCAAAAAGGGAGGAAGCCGAACACATCGTTACTATTGCACTTTTAGGCGTTGTCTTTAGCAAAGGAAGTGCAAGGTGCGTCACATTCATTTGACCTGTAAAATTAATATTCACAATAGCTTTGTGTTTTTCCAATGGCACCTTCTCAAAACCGCCTGAAAACAAAACGCCTGCATTGTTAAACAATACATTCATTTGATTATTGGTAATTTTTCCAAATTCCGAAATTGCATTTTGAACTTCGTTAATATTTCTAACATCTACTAAATGTGTAGAACAGTTTTCTGTTCCTATTGACTGAGCAAGGGTTTCAATTTCTGATAAATTAATATCCGACAATCCGACAAACCACCCTTTCTCTGCGAATAATTCTGCTGTCGCTTTTCCAATACCCCGACCTGCTCCGGTTATAAAAATAGTTTTTTTATTCATTTCAATTTTTTAAACACACTCTTCGCCGCCCAATACCCACACATCCCATGCACTCCACCACCCGGAGGTGTAGACGCGGAACACATAAAAATTTTAGGATTGGGTGTCGAATAAGGATCGAATCGTGCTACAGGTCGAGTAAACAATTGCGTAATATCGGCAGCGCCACCAGTAACTGCACCGCCGACATAATTGAGATTGTATTTGGAAAATGCATTGGCAGTCATACTGCTTTTTGCCAATATGGTTTCTTTAAAACCGGGCGCAAATCGCTCAATTTGATTTTCAATCTCAGCTGACATATCTCGGCTTGAGCCCAGAGGTACATGACAGTAAGCCCAGCAAGTATGTTGTCCTTTTGGACTTCTTGTATTATCAAATTGACTTTGTTGCGCGAGTATGACATAGGGCCTTTTAGGATGTCTTCCATTCCAGGCGGCCTTTTCACTTGTTGCAATTTCCTCAACGGCTCCACCTAAATGAACCGTGGAAGCTTCCAGGCATCGTTTGTCTTTCCATGGAATAGCTTCGCTCAAAGCGTAATCTATTTTGAAGGTACCCATTCCATAATTATATTTTTGCAATCGCTTTACATAACTTTTCGGCAATTCAGATCCGGCAATAGTTGCTACCTGCAAAGGGTCGGTATCAAATAAGTAGGCTTGAGCGGGTGGCAATTCGTTGAAGTTTTTTATCCGTTTGGAAAAAATAATTTCGCCACCTGCTGCTTGAAAACATTTTAATAATGCATCGGCGATGGATTGCGAACCGCCCTTAGCTACCGGCCAGTCAACAGCATGACCGCAAGCTAAAAACACCAAGCCCAGAGCTGCGGTAAACCAATTTTCTAAAGGCAATACACTATGTCCGGCACATCCTGCAAACAATGCTCTTGCACGTTTTTCTTTGAAGAATAGATTTGTAAAAGTAGTCGTTGGTAGAGCTGCTTTTATTCCAAATTTTGCTAAAAAAAATGGATGCTTCGGAATGCCCAAAGGTTTCAAACTATCTTCCAACAGCCAATCAATTCGTTTGGCCAATGGTTGCATCAAACTTTTGTACACCTTTGCATCTATCCCTAAATTATCAGCCGTTTCTTCAACCGATTTTGATAAAATAATGGCATCCTCTTTATCCAACGGATGGGCGACGGATACTGTAGGATAGATCCATTCCAGGCCATATTTTTCTAAAGCCAGTTGTTTGAAATATGGAGACAAAACACCCATTGGATGTACTGCAGAGCAAACATCATGATGAAAACCGGGCAAGGTTAATTCTGAAGTTCGGGTGCCTCCACCTACCGTTTCGGCAGCTTCCAATATCAAGACCTTCACCCCTTTTTGCGCCAGAAATATTCCTGCACTCAAACCATTTGGACCTGAACCGACAATGATTATATCGTAGTTTTTACTCATCTTATGTCCATTCAGTTGGCCAAGGCATTTTTTGTTTTAAATCTTTTATAAACGCAACCCCCTCTTCCATCAAACCATCATTCGCATCATGAATCCTCCAATGCAAACGACCATTGTGCAATTGAGGAGACTCGACCATAATGACCCGCAACTCCCCACTTTCAAAATTGCAACGTTTTTGAACAGAGGCCAATAGTTTTTCTTGATGCAGATGCCCATCTCCAAAATTCCAACCGATTACTTCCCCAGCAATAAACTCCCCATCCGTCCAATAATAATCATCAATGTTTTTTACAGCCTTAGGTAACAAATCTTGTAAAGCCCGACCAGGGAGGTGCATCATACGAAAGGCAATCATTCTGGAAAGAATAGCATTGGAGTTTTTTTCATCGTAGAAAAAGCCAAGTTGTTTTCTGATGTCGGGTGAAGATTTTCTAATGTTGGCGTCCAATTTGGAAACCTTCGTCCCTTTTTTAAATAGCCAAACAGAGTAGGGCCAGGTACCTGCGTAATAGCGCATAGACAACAAAAACGAAATATATTTTGGAAAGAAATTCCCCAATAAGGTGAAGCATAAAAACCACATTAAAAACAAAGGGATAATGATGAAACTTGTTACGTCCGTTGGTAAAAATTCTGGATGAAAACCAAATAATAACCAACCGCCATAAACCATTATTACATTCCATTCCATTGGAACGCCCATCGGGAAATTC
The DNA here is from genome assembly GCA_964508085.1 of uncultured Saprospiraceae bacterium. GTDB lineage: Bacteria > Bacteroidota > Bacteroidia > Chitinophagales > Saprospiraceae > CALGLS01. The sequence goes on from CAZDTI010000664.1 coordinate 3,516, forward strand.
ATAAAAATAAAAGTATGGAAAGCGGTCATGCCGAGTAAGCAATAGAACATCACTTCGGATGACCAACCCATGAATGTTCCGGTCATTAATAAAATGGGAAGAGAAAATTCTACGACCGTTCCAAAGTGTGCAATGTAAATGGCTGTTTTGCTCATTCGTAAATCTTCCGGATAACTTTTGAACAGCATCTTTTTCAACCACTTGAAATTCAAAAAAGGACTATTGCTAATCATTACCGCCACTACGGAAGTAAAGGTTGGGGTCAGTTTTGAAAAGGCAGCCCAAAACCATACGGCAAACCAACAGATTTGTAAGGCTCCACCGGTTTCGCCAGGAAACAGAAATACAAACAATGCAGGAAACCAAACATCTGCCCGGGCTGCCAGGAAAATTTGAGTATCTAATAGACCAAGGAGAGGTATTAAAATAAGGATGGGTACGACCACTTCGGGCGTAACGGCAGGGGCGACACAAG
>CAZDTI010000665.1:0-3989 GCA_964508085.1 uncultured Saprospiraceae bacterium
AATGATTTTTCCCACTCAACAGTAGGAAGGGTAAATTGACAATTCAATCTATTATCGATTTTGTCGATATTTTCTTGAGCCAGTAAATTAAATGTCATAAATATTACGATAATAAAAATGCCGAATTTTTCACTTCTTATTTTTTCCATACTACTTTGTTAATTCATTTTTCTTTATAAAGTTAATATACGATGACCTACGTCTGCACTAAACGTTTCTGTTCAAGCTCAAATCCTAAATTTACTCAAAGACTTACAAAACAAACTTGCTTTAGCAGTATTGATTTGCTGTTTTCTATCTTGCATTTAAAAAGAGGGGTTTATTCATTTTTTATGATTTGCAAATTAACTTTTTTTTTAATTGTACATGCAAATTCTATAGTATTATGTTTTGAAATAACTGGACATATCGAGTACTACCCATTAACGGTTGTTTTTTCTTTTACTAATTTCAATTTGGTCCTCCCTAAGAGTTATTGTGCCTTTCTTAAAAAACTCTACCTGAGTTTTTTCCACGATTGCACTTATTTCGTCCTTATTGAAGGGATCAAATCTTGAAATAAACTTTTCTAACGATTCTTTCATTTCTCTTTTTTTTAATACTGACTATGCCTGCAAAGCAGCAAAACTTCAACTATTCAGAAATCATATCGGGTGCTGCTGGTGGTTAACTTTTCCCTATTGAATAATAATTTTTGCAATGCCTCTTCTGTTGCCATTATCCAACTCAATGAAGTAAGTACCATTAGTTAAAGAAGCAATATCAATTGAAATCGTCGACAGACCAACTAGTACAGATTCCTTTTGCTGACTTAAAATATGTCCTTTTAAGTCGTATACTTTTACAGTTACAGAGCCACTTTTTGCTGATTCGAAACTTATATTTATCTTATTTGATTTTGTGGGATTGGGGTAAGGAGTACAATCAAGATTAAACCCATTAATCAAATCAGAATTTGAGACTCCTTCTCCGTCTTTAGTGTACAGTTTCGAGATTGGGTCATTTAAATTATTTTGCCCAGTGATAAGAACATCCTCGTCGTAATCACCGTCTATATCACCAAAGGCAATGGAGCTAAAAACAACCCCATCAAAAGGGGCACCCAGGGATTCAGTGAAAATCCCAAACCCGTCATTGGTGTACAGTTTCGAGACTAGAGTATCTAAACTATTTCTTCCAGTAATTAACACATCTTGGTCGTTATCTCCATCCACATCACTAAAGGCGATCGAGCTTAAAGTAACTTCTTCAAAAGGGGTATCCAGAAATTCAGTGAAAGCTCCTAGTCCGTTATTGATGTACAATTTCGAAATTGGATCAAATAAACTATTTTGCCCAGTAATTAATACATCTTGGTCGTCATCTCCATCCACATCACTAAAGGCGATCGAGCCATAAGCAAAACCCTCAAACTCCGTGTCTAGATATTCGGTGAAAGCTCCAAACCCGTCATTGATGTACAGTTTCGAGACTGGAGTACTTAGGCTATTTAGCCCTATGATCAACACATCTTGGTCATTGTCCCCATCCACATCACTAAAGGCGATCGAGCTATATGCAACCCCTTCAAAAGGAGTATCCAAGGATTCGGTGAAAGCTCCAAGTCCATCATTGGTATACAGCTTTGTGATATAAGTATTTGGAGCAATTCGCCCTGTAATGAGTAAATCTTGATCATTATCTCCGTCTATATCTGCAAAGGCAATGGAACTAAAAGAAACCCCATCAAAAGGGGTGTCCAGGGATTCTGTGAAAGTCCCAAACCCGTTATTGGTGTACAGCTTTGAAATTGAAACAAACGAACTATTTCGCCCTGTAATCAGCACATCCTGGTCATTATCACCGTCCACATCAACAAAGGCAATGGAACTAAAGGTAACCTCCTCAAAAGGGGTTCCTAAAGATTCAGTGAAAGCACCAAATCCATCATTGGTATACAGTTTTGAAATTGGATTCCCTGAACTATTTCGCCCAGTAATTAACACATCCTGATCGTTGTCTCCGTCTACATCAACAAAGGCGATAGAGCCTTCTGAAATCCCGTCAAAAGGAGGAATTTGAGAAACCTCTGTATAGGTTTGAGCTGAAAGAGATATCGTTATAACAAGAAGTAAGAATAGTAATTTAAAATTCATTCAGTTATTTTTAATCATTAAATTAATTATGTTTCTTCATGTTTGCTGCCAACGCGAGAGTACAAGGCAGTACCGGAGAATAGTTAACTTCTTGAACCAACTAGCAGGCATTTACGTGTACTCATTGTTGAAAATTATTATTTATTCCTGATTTAAAAAAAGTCCATGAATAGTTTTCACTGTATTCAATGCTCCATTTTTGGGCCTAAGCGCAGTATCAGAAATTCCAGAAATTACTCTTGATATATTATGATCTACGGTTCCCTTCGAGTCCCAAATAGTTGATGGAGCGACAGTCAGGTATGCTGAAAAATTGTGGTGACCCGATCCTGGCCGTTCCCCAATAATATGAATAATCCCATGTTTTTTTGACGATGTATTTTGACCAAAAAGAATTTCTCCGCAAGCGTAACCTGCTCTAACACGTCCGTTCTCTATTACAACATGCTGATTATTTACGGTATAGTTTTTCTCTTTCAGTAAATGGATAAGCTCCGCTAAAAAAGGCTGTAAATGTCCTTCATCCATTAAAGCTCTGGCATTCAAGCCGTCGGAAATAATAATTTGAATAGCTGGCGCATCGCCATCCCAAGTATTTCTTATGGCTTTAATTTGTTCTACTGCATTAGGTCCTAATGTTTCGCCAGAATTAGGATGGTATACATAGTCTTTTCTATCTTTTGATTGGGTGGCAATCAACACGGGAGCCGGGATACTTTCTACAAACTCATCATCTAGCTTTGTCCACAAACTCACTTTGGCATCTTCATATAAATGTTGCACCTTTTTATCCAGTTCAGGCTTTAGGTCCCAATAATTATCTCCATAGCCTTGCGAAATGGGAACGCCTCGGTCTTCTATTCGAGCTATCGCCTCCTTTCCTTCTTTATAAACTTCTTCAAGAGGTCTTTCCTCATTTTTGGCTTTTAAGAATTGGTAATACACCCAAATAGGATCTCCAAAATGTTCTGTTGGATTTCCTTTCTCATCAATTATTTCTAATTTTTTAAAGAAATCCCACATCGCGTCATTTACCTTATAGCCAAACTGCTCCCTCACCTTAACATGATTGTTGAAAGCCGTAGTTAAATAACTGAGCATTGGATCATTCTTTGTCGGCAGCGCCATTAAATACGCAGGGTTGGCCGGCATCACTTGTTCAATACACCAATCCAAGTCATCCAAGTTTACATCCATATGTAAGGTAGAGCAAATGTCTAAACCAATGGTTAGTCCATGCAGCTTCCCCATCGCGGTATCTTCTAAGCAACAGCGAACAAGCTGCTCTTTAGTTCTGAAAACCTCAGGGCCAATAAATCCCGCAACATCATTCACATGCACCCAAGAGTTATTGCTACCATTAAGGGCGTTAATCTTTTGTTTTAGAACTCTCAGAAATCCATACTTTCTAGATTCATGCATCACCATGTCAAAACCTTCCGCATGCCCATTGGTTAAGTCCGCTCCCTGTCCTGTTTCTGCATAAAATCCATATTGACCATTTCTCAGCGAAGCATGCTGTAACATTTTGTCTATGGTAACATCAAAGGTTTTATTGGCCTCCACAGTGCCCGCAAGACTCTGAAACCATATGCCAGTAGTTCCTGGATGTTTTTGTTCCACTTCCGCCTGAATGTCTACATGGGAGAGTACGCAATTTGGAATCGTCTCTTCCAGCTTAAAAGTTGAAATAATGTCAAAGAGCGCTTGCTCTATATTGGCAACAGATTCTGGATCGCTTGAAACAGGATTGGTGCCTAAAACCACATCTCCAACGGCATAAGACCAGGCATTAAAAACTTGCCAGGAAATGTCCTCTATATTATCAGTAGGAGAATTAGGTTGTACCCGAGC
>CAZDTI010000666.1:0-3943 GCA_964508085.1 uncultured Saprospiraceae bacterium
AGGCTTCAGGGTTCTGGTGAATGATGGCGGAGATAGCGGCTACGTTTTCGCCGTAATCGGTTTGGTTTTCCATTGAGCTTTATAAAAAACTGAATATATGTAGGTTATAATTTCGAGAGTCGATGTCAAATGAATTGTATCGTACGGCGCAACTAAATAATAGGAATTAGCAGAACTATTTCGGGAAATAACAAGTTGAAAACATTAACTTTGCTTATCAAGTATTTATATATCAAATTTTAAAAATTCTACTCAAAAACCATGAACAATCTCTTTTATAATGGCTCTCAATGGCTTAGAGCTGACTTCCACTTACATACCAACGCTGATAAAGAATTCGAGTACGAACCAGCATCAAATGAATCAGATTCATCTGGTAATTTTGTAAAAACTTTTGTAGGGAAACTTGATATTGAAGGAGTCCAAATAGGAGCTATTACTAATCATAATAAATTTGATTTAGATGAATTTAAACGAATAAAGAAAGAGGGACGTAAAGCAAATATGCTATTTTTAGCAGGTGTAGAACTGTCTGTGAATGATGGTGCTAACGGTATTCATTGTTTAGTTATTTTTAACAAAGAATGGTATAGCAACAGAGAAGGAGAGGATTATATCAATCTTTTTTTGACTGAGGTGTTTGGAGATACAGCAAATAGAGAACATGAGAATACAAGATGTAAAAAGAACTTGATTGATTTACTCAGATTATTGAAAGAGCATAAAGAAAAAGGAAGAGATAGTTTTGTAATCATGGCTCATGTAGAGGATAGATGTGGATTTTTTAAGGAATTTGAAGGAGGAAGGATTGAGTCCTTGATTAAAGAGAAATCATTTCAAGAATTTGTTTTAGGATTTCAGAAAGTAAGGACTTTTGATAAAGTTGCTGTATGGAAACAATGGTTTAGAAACGCTTCTGTTGCTATGCCTGCATTTATAGAAGGGTCAGATTGCAAAAGTATCGTTGGTGCAGGTGTACCTCATCAACAAACAATTGCGGGCAAAAAAACAGATAAAATTTCCTATCTAAAAATAGGTCATCCTTCGTTTGATGCTGTAAAATTCGCATTGATTAATCATAAGTTTAGAGTATTTGCAGATGCTTGTCCAGATGAATCTCACGCATTTATTAAGGACATCAAATTTACAGGGGGAAAACTATCAGATGAAATTTTGAATTTAAACCCTAACTTAAATTGTCTTATAGGCTTACCTGGCTCTGGTAAATCTTCTGTCGTTGAAACTATCAGATATATTTTAGGGCATGACCTTCCAGTCAAAAAAAATGAGAAAAATCATAATCAAGGATATAAGGAAGGGTTAGTGGAGCATTTTATGGGAAGTGGTGGTACAGGGATTATTAGTTTTAAAAGTAAAGAAGGAGCTGAATATACAATAGAAAGAACCCTGAACGATGATTGTATTATTAAAAACTCTGAAGGAGACGTATTGAATATAGACATACAGGAAATAATAAGTTTTCTATACTTCGGACAAAAAGACCTCACATATCAGAATAAAGATAATTTCAATAATAAATTTCTTCATAGATTTCTGGAGAAAGAGGTTCGACCTTTTGAAAAATCTATTTCAAAACAGAATGGTATAGTGGTAAATCTTCTAAAAGAGCTTGGAGAAATCGAGACAGTTAAAGAACAAAAATTTGAACTTGAACAAAAACTGAACGCTGCAAATGAAAAACTCAGGTTATATAAAGAGCATGAGATTGATAAAAAAATGGAGAAGCAGAAAAAGTTTGAAGATGATATTTCTTTTCTTGAAGACGCAATTAAGGAGAACGATGAATCATTAATAGAAATTTATAACATCACATACGAAAAACTTGAATCGCTTAATGAACTTGAAGTTCCAGAATCTTCAGATAATAAACTTGAGATTGATAAAGCAGCTAAAGAGATTGATATAATAAAAAGCACGTTGAACAACGTACTTGAAAAGATTAATGCTCTTTTGCCTCCAGACGAGAATGAAAGTGATGATAAAGAAAAAAAGGGAGTGCCTATATTGAACGATGTTTTAGAAGAGATTCAATCTAAAGAAACTGAATTCAAGAAGGAATTTGAGCGTATTAGAAGGGAGATTCAAGTTGAGAATCTGGATGTAGATGCTTATCCGAAAATCACGAGAAAGATAGAAAAGTTGGAGAAAGAGATTCAAGAACTTACTGAAGAAATACAACAAGAAGAAAAACTGAGAAAAGAATTGGACAAAGCGTTAAAACAATTAAGAAAGTTATGGAAAAAGGAAAAAGAGTTTTATGTAGATGCTATAAAAAAAATTAATGCAAAAGGGTTGTCTGTTTCAGTTGTTTTAAATGAAAGTGGTAATAAAAAATCATTGACAGATAAGCTAAAAGGCTATTGCTCAGGAAGTAATATTCGTAGTGCTAAATTCATAGCAATTGCAAATCAGTTTGATGATACAATTAAGATTTGGAAGGATTTGGATAAGGAAGAAAGCAGTATTAAAGCTATGCTGTCAGATACTCATTTCTCAGCCTTTAAATTAGCACTCAACAGAAACAAATCAGATTTACTTACATTTAAAATTCCCTATTCGTTTGAATTGATGTATCAGGGAAAGCCAATTGAGAAACACTCAGACGGACAAAGAGCCTCGGCTCTAATTCTCTTTACATTGGGTATTGGTAAACAGGATTTACTAATTATAGACCAGCCAGAAGATGACTTGAATAGTGGAGATATTTATAAAGAAATAGTGCAGACTCTTCTCCAAAGTAAACATTCTGCTCAGTTTATCTTTGCTACGCATGATGCTAATATTACGGTATTAGGTGACTGCGAGCAGATGTTTTGTTGTGATTATTATGACCATGAGATGAGTTATAAGGCAGGTAGTATTGATGACCATGAGAGTCAGAAAAATGTTATTTCCGTTATGGAAGGGGGAGAGGAAGCATTTAGTGAAAGAAATAAAATATATTCTACATGGAAACAAATAACATAGCTTTATTACAAGAAAAGGTTATAATCAAGGAGTTTATCATTTACTAAAACAATGTCCCTACATATCATATTCATCAAAGCTGAGGAAGGTGGTTATTGTGCGTACATCGCTTGAGTCCTTTGAGTCAACGGTCAAGGTGAAACTATTGAAGAAGCGAAAGAAAGTGTACTCGATGCCTACGAACTAATGGTAGAATGTAGCATCGAAGAATCAAAGGAGATACCGAATAGCTTTGTAGAAACTTTTGCCATTGCTTAATTAGTATGAAAAGACGTGACCTGGTTAAGCATCTCGAAAAACATAATTGTGTGTTGCTCAGAGAATGAAGTAAGCATTCACTTTTTGTGAATACAGAAAATGATAAAAGGACAACTGTTCCAAGACATAAAGAAATTAAGAAATGGCTCTGTAAGAAAATCTGTAAAATTGATTTGGAAATACCTGTCCCGATTAAACTATAACATATAGAGGTAAGGAAATTGACATAATGTATTGCCTACCAAATATTAATAGATAGTATTTGATTGTTTTATATTGAACCTATTCAGAATGGATTTAAAAGGAGGATTTAATTTTAATGGTATTATAAAATTTCAAAACGAATGAGAAGCAAAAGCGTATGAGTTGGTGATGAGTCATTTCAAAGCTGGAAGAAATGATATAGAATTTAGACTTGAGGAACTTTATGAAATAGGATTTGAAAGAGGAGAAGTTCTACCATCATTCCAGTTTCTTCTAAAACCAATTGAAATAAAAAGAGATGATGTGATTAATGTTTATCCTATTTTGAATAGTTTAGATTTTGATGAAAAAAGCGGTATCTTGAAAATGACAGCTAATCCAATGATGAATAAGTAGTAAAATCTCATGTTACACTATATAGTATAGTGTAACACGAATCTGGAAAATGATACCCGAAAAGGATTGCTTTCCAGGTTCTTTTTTATACATTTAT
>CAZDTI010000667.1:0-3925 GCA_964508085.1 uncultured Saprospiraceae bacterium
TTCTATATAATCATCTGCCTTATGGAAAACTTTTTCATCAAAATCTTGACAATATGTTTTTGTAGATAAGACACTTATAAATAATATGGGTATGATAAATTTTTTCATTAATTCGTGTTTTTTTATTGCATTTTAGTCTCCTTATATTTTGGTAGCGTAGAGCCTGATAGTTCTATTCTTATTATATCAGTTAAAGATATTAATATTTTAGAACTATCAGTGCCCCCTTCATCAGTAGGGTCGGGAACTGGCGCACTCATTTCCAATCATGTTTCCAGCTCCCGCCACGTCAAACGCAGCATGCGGTTTTCCCGCACTACGCTTACCTATTAATTTCTCCTAAAGGCTTATAGAACTATGGTACTGTAAAACACTTTCAAGTTCGTTTTACGTAATAATCGTTAAAAACTCCTGTGTTTACATAAATCCAATCTCTACTCCATCTTTTCCAACCAAAGCCATGACGTTTTCTTGAACGCATCAAATGTCTGCGAATTTTCTTGTAAACCCAGTCTTTGACGTAATTAAAACATCTGCTCGAATGACCTACCCTAAAGTAAACAACCCATCCTCGCAATATAGGATTAATACGTTCTATGACTTTGTTCACTGGCTGAGAAACAAAAGCATTAAAAATACTCTTGAGTTTCCTCAAAAGCTTCGTTCGTGCTGACATTTTTGGCTGATAGTGAGGCCATCCTTTTCCCTTTTGATTTACATTCCTACGGAATTCAAATCCCAGAAATCCAAATGTACCTCCTAGTCTTAAATCTACCTCCTTTGTCTTCTCTTGATTAATCTCAACTCCGATTTTTGATAGTTCTTCTCGCAATCTGCGTTGAATCCCAACGTAGAGCCAATCCCATTTTCTGTGACCATCTACTAAGATGACCAAATCATCTGCCCACCTTACATAAGTAACATGTGTATATTTACCTTCCCGTGTTGTAGAAATTGCTTTTTCAAGCATCTTATCTAAATCTGTTAGGTAAATATTACTTAGTAACGGTGAAATCACAGAACCTTGCGGAACTCCAAGTTTCCCATTGGCTTTCAGCATTAATTTTAGCAAATGAAGTACTTTATCATCTTCAATGCGTTTGGCAACTTTCGATAGTAATATGTCGTGCCTGATTGTATCAAAGTAAGCTCTTAAGTCTAAATCTATAACTCGTGTCTTTTCTTCTACAATGCCTTTTGCGACATGTTCTATTGCTTGGGCTGCCCTGCGTTTTGGACGATAACCATATGAACCTGATTGAAAATCAGCTTCAAAAACAGGTTCCAAGATTAATTTTACTGCTCCTTGTACCACTCTGTCTTTGATCGTAGGGATTCCCAATTTGCGCATTTCCCCTTCCCCTTTTGGGATTTGGGCAATACGATTTCTCATAGGAAGATAGGTTTCTGTTTCTAATTCGTGTTGAATCGCTTTCAGAAAGTCCTCTAGTCCCCCTTTTTCAACTTGTTCAAATGTTACTCCATCAACTCCGGGACTACCATTGTTGCTTTTACACAATTTGTAGGATTCCTTTAAAGTCTCCAATTTACAGATGTGTACATACATTCCCCAGAAACGCCATGTCGTTTCGGACTTCGCTTTTAGGTATATCTTCCGTCTCAAATCCTGTAGTTTAATTGTTGCTTTTATCATTTCAACTTACCTTTTGTTTTGACAGAAAAATTATTAATAGCAGGGTTCCTTTGCTCCACAAGAGTTACCTTGCTTCAATGCTACTACAAACCCATCCGCCACCCGCTGATCTTCGGTACATTTCCCACTTTAGGTGGTTATAGTACCTACCTTGCTCCTGAGCATTTCTGGTCAGGGATCAGAAGGGCTTCTCCAGTTGCTTAGCATATCCTTGTTATCATGCCATCGCTACCACTCCGCCAAAGTATTTAACCGTATCAGATAGTTTTCGGTTAGATATACTGTCTTCACCCTACGGTCGTGGGCTCGACCTATTGGATTACACTTTCGGAGCCACCTATGCGTTCATTTGCATTACAGCCTGATAACTCGCTCATCCTGCTTAACAGGACTTTGTCGGTAGGCTTCAGCAACTTCATTTCTTCAATTGCTGCTACCCAAGCTAAAGGGTGCTATCTCTTACCCTTAAGGGACTTTTACCCTCTGAATACGCCAGCCTTTGCTGGACGCACAACCGTACGTGAACTTTTCGCTCATACGGCTTACCGATAGAGTTCTTCATTGCGCTTTGGAGAGAGTTTTCAAGCGTGCATATTTTTCTATATCCAGTAGTTTATAAAATTTCACTAATGTTTGATAGGGGTGCTGGCGAAGCTCCCGATGCGCTTTTCTTCCTTTTCCTTTCATCCATTTGTAAAGCTTGTAGTCCAGATGCTTCTTGATCACCTTGATGGTTTCCCATATATGAGTGGTTTTGCTGATAGAAAAATAGTTTAACCACCCGATAAGGGTTTGATTCAGTTTCCAAACAATCCATTCTATGGTCCAATGACGTCTTTTGTTGAATAACTCCCGTAGTTTACTAAAAAGCTTACTGCGGGATTTCATACTTGGCCGTACATTGGTATAGTTTTTCTTGTTCCAACTGAACTTGGATCGGATCACACGAAACTCAAATCCCAGAAAATATAAACTGCTCTTATTTGTATGCAGTAGTTTGGTTTTTTCTTTGTTAAGGGATAATCCCATATGAGCCAGTATCCTATTGATATAGGTTCGTATTTCTGTACTGAAATACCATCTGCCCATCAACAGAAAATCATCTGCATAACGAACAATGCGAATGTTGGCTTTGGCAAATTTACCCGATGGATTACTTGCTATTTTATCAAATTCGTGTAAGTAGATATTAGACAGTAAAGGCGAAATAACACCTCCTTGTGGACTCCCTTTAGTATTCTTTATCAACTCCCCTGTCTTTAGTCCTACAGGTGCTTTCAACCACTGATGAATTAACTTAAGTACCGAATTATCTGCGATCTTGCGTTTTAAACAAATAAACAGTCTATCGTGAGGAATGGTGTCAAAGTATTTTGACAAATCCGCATCATAAACAAACTGGTAGCCTTCATATATATTGGCTTTTACCTGTTTAATGGCATCGTGGGCACTTTTCCTGGGTCTAAATCCATAAGAAGTATCCACAAACTCTGATTCCCATAAAGGTTCAATAATCATTTTGACAGCCATTTGGACGATCCTGTCTTTTATGGTAGGTATCCCTAATTGACGTAACGATCCTGTACCTTCTTTTGGAATCTCAACGCGTTTGACAGCAGTACTTCGATACTCTTTATTTCGTAATTCTTCCTGTAGTTTGGTCAAATACTTGTGTAATCCTGATTGCGCTATCATAGCAATACTTTCGCCATCTACTCCAACGCCTTTGGAATAGTTTTGCTTTACACGATAAAAGGCAGTAATCAGCACATAGTCTAAACATATTTTGTCATACACACTATGGGCTACAAATTCCTTTTCTCTCTTGGCTGCAATGTATAGCTTCCTTTGAAAAACACGAACACACTCATCACTTTGTGATGGACTTACTAATAGATCTGCATCAATATAGGTCGTTCTGTTTTTCATATAAGCTTCTCTAAAGCAGAGCCCCTTTCCTAAACAGGGTTATGTTGTCCCTGTCTTTACAGGTACTATGGGCTCCTCCGACTTCTTTTATAACCACTGCTGAATTTCGTAATACTTATATCAGTGTGTTTAGTAATGCCAATACTTGTTATAAAAGACCTCCCACGTTTCGTAGTAATCCATCTATAATCACGCCATCCCTATGACTCCGGCAACTCTTCAATATTCGTACGACTGTTAATCCTATTGAAATGACAGGGTTCGAAGACCGTCAAAACTCTCCCCAAATTGCAGATACACTTCTCGAAGCTACTACGGGTTCACGCTTGCGCATTACGGCTT
>CAZDTI010000668.1:0-3912 GCA_964508085.1 uncultured Saprospiraceae bacterium
CTGGAACCAGAAATAATTAGCCAAATTAGATTTGCCAATCATCATGCTAAAGGATATCGCTCAAGCTTTTAAATGGATCTATGACCATGCAAAGGAGTATGGCTACTCTACCAGTAATATTTTTGTTGGAGGTTTCTCTTCTGGAGCTCATCTTTCGGCATTGTTAGCAGCAGATGGCAAATACCTGAAGCAAGTCGGACTTTCAACTAAAGATATTAAAGCCATTGTTCCTGTAGGTGGCGCATTTGATATTCCTCATTATCGAGATTTCTTATTAAAGGAAGATTCGAGTTATTTAGAAAATCATATTAACCCGGTATTTGGTAAAACGGAAAAAGAACAAATAGACGCTTCTCCAATCCATTATATTGATCAATTCAATACTCCGATGTTCTTAATTTCGGAAAGCGAAACTTACCCATACAATGTCGTCTTTGAACAAAAGCTCAAAGAAAAAAATAAGAAAAATTTCATTGCTTTAAATTGCCATAAGGAGACACATGCAAGCCTTTGGAAAAGTATAAGCTGGGAAGATGATTCTGTTTATAGAAAATATATAGTGGATTATATTTTATCTTTGAGGGACTGATAAATAATTTGAAGCATTGATTGAAAAATAATTCTCATTTCTTTAGAGGCTAATCTGTTATTTTCTAAAGTGATATTTTTAAAATAATTTTTATTTTGAAACAGGTAAAAGAATTAATCTCGGATTATGGAGATCGTTTTTTGCATCACTTTTCCAGCTTCATTTATCAGTAAATAATAATTCCCTGATTCAAGGCCCTTTGTATCTATTTCCATTAGGTGTTCATTTGATTTTCTTTGTAAAACCAGAATACCATTTGAATCGTACAAATGAAGCTCAACTTCACTCGGAACTTTTTGTAAAATATTAAAATAACCGTTTGCCGGATTTGGAAAAATAGAGATGTCTGAATTTCGCTTATCCATATTGACTGAGACAACTTTGGAATATTCAAAACTATCATCTAAATCTACCTGTCGAATACGATAATAATTAGTGCCAAAAAAAGGAGTTTGATCTTTCCAATCATAAGTTTGGATTTCGAGACTATTGCCATTTGCTAATTCGGTGCCGATGACGTTCCATGTTATGCCGTCTATACTTCTTTGTAATTCAAAATAAGCACTATTTATTTCGGTGGCTGTTGCCCAATTAAGGTGAATACTTTCCTTCACTGTTTTTGCATTTAGGTATAACCACTCTACAGGCAAAGGAGGCAATAAAGCTCCAGCACTATCGAAAAAATCTTCCGTGATTTGAGTTCCCGGTGTATTGAAACAATCGGCTACCTGAAAGGGAGCAAGCGGACCACAGGCCGTAAAAGTCTGATCGTCAAAAGGTGCATTGAATTCGAAGGTCAGACCAGGAGCTTCAGTGGCATCGGTATATTTTATTTTCAGATGAAAAAGTAAGCTCGCAGTAGCAGTAACATTATCTCCAGCATAACTACCCGCCCCGAAAGCCTGTTGCCAACTGAAGGCAAAGCGGGAGTCAGTATTGTCGTTTTCGATAAATGGGCCATACAAATCCACCACACCGGCAGTCCCGTCTTTTTCACCCAAAATATAAGTGCCATTGGGATAAGAATAGTCAACATTTCCGTTGGAGGTAACATTTTCGCCAAAGGCATCTGTATTATAATTAAAATATAACAAGCCAGAACCCAGTTTGAAATCAGCAGCCCCATTTGTGGTACTGATAAGTACATCTACTTCGTAAAAGTCATCAGTCCCATCATTGGTGATTTGCGCATTGGCAAAAGTGAATTCTATTTCTTGAGCAAAAGAATAGTGTAGAGCAGAAAATAAAAGGAGTAGAATATATAGTGTTCTCATATCGTAATCTGATTTTTAAAAGTTTCTAATAATTTTTTGATGAATAGATTTTACGCTAAAAGCATATTGAAAAAATATGCTTCAACAAAAGTCAATCAAAGAGTTTGCTAAGCTGTTTTTTTCAATAGCTACTTTGTACAAATTTTTCTATTTGTACAAAGTAGCCTGTTCTATAAAAGGAGAATCTTAGAATTGCTGTCCACGTCCAATATTGGGACGGAGCAGATTGTTGAGTTCGGCATTTTGGATTTGCCCATTCATATCAACATCAGCCGGGGAGTAGGAGGCTGTCCCCAACTCGGGAAGCAGGGCACTTACATCCGTATTTTGCACTTGACTATTCGTGTCGACATCGCCAGCAAAGAGTGCATTGCCTTCCGGTAGACTGACTACACTATTAGCACCGCCCATAACATCATTGATGGAGAGCGTAGCATCAAAAGTTATTGGGATGCTACTAATAAAAAAGGTATTCGCACTCATGATCGCCAAATGATTACGATGACCTAAAGCAATAAAATAATGGTCTTCTTCCGCTATAAAAAGGACTACGGAGGTTCCATCGATATCGACCACATCACCATCCCTTTGGAGGAGTGCCGAGCGACTGGCAATGACTTGCGTATGATCATTGGCATCGCGCAATTCCAACCAGACCCAATCCACAATGGCATCAGCGCCTAGGACATCAAAGACGGTTGGATCACAAGTCAGGCTATCAATATAAGGACTGGTAGTTGGAAGCAAATCAACATCTCGCAGATCATCGTTCATCGTATTCGGGAGATCCGAGCCATTGAACAATGCTCCCTCTAATAACATTTTTGCCGACAGGTGGATAGAAGGACAGTCCAAAGCATCACCATTAATAATCCAGTTGTGTGCATTGATCAGACTATCACGGGCATCTTGGGCAGCGCAGTATATTAAGCCTTGTGCTCCTAAAGCTAAATTATTAGGTACGTCTTGACTAGCCCAGCCAATGAGCGTCGCATCGTAATTAATGCGAGAAAGCCCCGAGTTACTTAAAAAAAGGTTTAATGGATCTATGTTATTATTTAAGGACATTAAGTTCCAATTTCCCAGACTTTGATCAAAAGCCGTCGCACCATCAAACATATTTCGCATAGTCTCTACCTGAGATACATTCCAATTTCCAATATCTTGATTAAATCCTGTCGCATTCGAAAACATATGTGACATATCCATTACCTGCGATACATCCCACCCTCCTATATCTTGATTAAAGGTCGTAGTCCAAAACATCCATGACATATCTGTTACCTGAGACACATCCCAATTCCCGATATCTTCATTAAATGCTGTCGCATTAAAAAACATATTTGACATATCAGTTACCTGTGAGACATCCCAAGCCCCGATATCTTGATTAAAGGCTCCAGCATTTTCAAACATCGCTACCATATCTGTTACCTGAGATACATCCCAATTTCCGATATCCTGATTAAATACCGTTGCATTAAAAAACATATAAGACATATCTGTTACTTGAGATACATCCCATCCTCCTATATCTTGATTAAAGTTTGTCTCCTCGAATAATCCGTTCATATCCGTGACATTCGATACATCCCACCAGCCAATGGCTTCATTCATATCTGCTTCGAAAAACATTTCACTCATGTTGGTAACATTGGAAACATCCCAGAGCTCAAGACTAAAGTTAAAATTTCTACAATCTTGAAAGGCATTACTACAGTCTAGAACATTGGATAAATCGGGAACATCAGTTGCCACGAAGGTCGTTTGAGAACAGCCCATAAAGGCAGCGTTCATGCTCGTCCAGACGATGTCTCCCCATTGGTCAACGCTGAGTAATTTTAGTTTATCTCCACCATCATTAAAACGTATTTGTTCCAAATCGCCATAGATGGATACCCTAAAGGTATCGGCTTGAGGAAAGGTAATGGTATGTGTACCGCTGACATCGCTAACTAATCCTTGCTGGCTAGCATTGCTGATATTCTTCCAGTAAATGGTATAGGTACCAATGGCTGGGATAGTAATTTGATCATCATCGGAAGTACC
>CAZDTI010000669.1:0-3911 GCA_964508085.1 uncultured Saprospiraceae bacterium
GCGAGTCGAGGGATTACTTCTTTTTACCGAGATTTCGAGCTAGTTTATGCGAAGCGTAAATGTGCCGAGAAATCTATCTCCTCGACAAAGAGTTAGATTTCTCGATTCCGCTACGCTTCACTCGAAATACAAAAGGGGGTGTCCTCCTGATCCTTCGACTCGCTATGTTCGCTCAGGATGACAGGAGGGACGCATGAGGCGGGTCTATGTGTTTAAAATCCGCATGAAAAGGGTCTCGCGCTCTATAAAAGTACTTACAGTTTGATTGCGCAAGGCCTTCCCGTATCCTTGAATTTAAAAATTGTACTAACAATAATTATACAAAAATAAAACAATGAAAATCCTAACCTTCTCAATCGTCATCCTTTTAACCTTTGGCTTTAGTTATTCAAATGAAAACAATACTATTACGCCAAGTGTTTATGATAAAACGACTTTGCTTACAGAAAAGGAAGTAACTCAAGACCCAACAGATCAAATCAAAAAAGCCAAGGAAATAATAGCTAGCGTATCCGAAGAAGCAGTACAGGCAGTAGATGCCAAAACCAAATACAAAATGTACTGCTCCCTTTGTCATGGTAAAGATGGGACCTTAGAAATCAACGGATCAAAAGACCTGAGTAAATCCGTCATGAGTTTAGAAGAAACCGTTGCGCGAATCTATTTTGGAGAAGGCTTCATGAACGCTTTTGAGAGCTTGATGACGGAAGAGGAGATTGTAGCGGTAGCACAATTTCTGGAAGTAGAATTTAGAAGCGAAGAATAATTTTCGTTCGCCACCATTGGGTATCATAAAATATTTAAACCGCAAAGGCCTATCCTGATTTTATTTAGGGCAGACACGTACTTCCACTTAGAAAGAAATACTACACAATTAAATCACTTCGTGTAAAATTTCGTGTCCTTAGTGCCCTTTGTAGTTCTAAAAAATCAAGAATCATCTAGTCACGACCACTCGCTTCGTGTAAAGCCCCTCTTCGGTTTTAATACTAACAAAATAAACTCCAGCATCCAAGTGAGCGATATTTAGTTGCAACTCCTTTTGAGCATACTCATCACTACTCAATAATCGACCATTAGCATCCAAAATCTGAAGGGTATACTGATCAGGATAATGCTGGGGTAATTGAATATTTAAGACCTCTTCATTCGATGGAACAGGATAAACCAAAAAAGAATTATTCGTCGAGGAGGGACCGCTAACAGAAACAGGAAGTCCTTTAATGCCATTGATCACCATAGAAAAATCCTGACTGCCATCGACTAAGCTGTTTTTATGACTAACAGTAACAGTATAAACACCGGCTTCCAAATTGCTAATGTCAATCCGCTCCACGTTATCTCTAAAATTATCTCCTTTTGTGGGAGCCGCGTTAAAGTTGCTGAAGCTAGAATCCGGGACAAGCGTCCAAGGAGAAAATTCATTATTGTTACCAGAAATACGTACATCAAGGTCATTAATCAACATAGAAGTGCTGTTGTCGATTCCGCCATTGACCAAAGGAATGGCTGGAGGATCGGTCCAGGCCATTGCCAATTCTAAAGAAGAGTTGCCCTCGACTTCTATGTCCAAAGTATAGATTTCATCTTCCATTAAAGTGACCTCTTTAATAGTGGAACTGTTGCCATTATTATCAATCACTTCCGCTGCTCTTTCTGCGTTTAGAAGTCCCCAGCCACTTTGAAAATCAGGGCCATCGAATGCTCCTGCTTCATCGGTGGTGCAAATTAACAATGCTTTTACGGTAGCCGCTTTTAAATAATTTCCAGTACGACTATGGAAAAATTGCTGCAATAGCGCAACGGTACCGGTAACCACGGGCGTAGACATAGAAGTGCCACTTCGGTTACTATAATCGGTGTTACTTCCATTATTACCAGAATAAACACCAACGCCATTGGCCGTAATATCCGGTTTGATTCTCCAGTCGTCTGTTGGCCCCCAATTGGAAAAGTCAGATTGTTCAATAGAAGAAGGATCAACATATTCCGCCACATCTTGAATAGCTCCAACAATCAAGGTGTTTTTTGCAGTGGAGCCCCCATATAAAATATCGTAACCGCCATCACCTACATTAACACCATCGTCTCTGTTGTTGGAGGCGGATCTGATAATCGTCAAATAAGGAGCGTTGAATAATATTTGATCCCACTCCGCTGTATATCCGCCATAGACACCATAAAGGGCCGTTTCATCATCGGGGAATTGTGAAGAGTAAGAATGGTTCGATAGGATTCCACCATCCATGGCAAAAGCGGCAATTTCTGATTCGTCATTAGAAAAATTGTGAGATCGTAAGGTGGCCGCTGGAGCCATTCCTTTTGCTGATGGAACGATTCCCTTTCCGATTAAAGTAGTTGCTGTATGGGTGGCGTGGCCACCATGATCACCAGCATCAGCAGGAAGGACATTGCCCGTTATTTCCTGATGAAATATTCGAGGAATCATACTTTCCCAAACACCAATCTCAATGCCTTCTCCATCGAGGTCATAACCACTTGATCCACCAACCTGAATACGGTCTACTTTTGAACTGATGGCAGCATCTTGATTGTCGTCTCGTGCGTAGATTGGTTGTCCGTTGGGATCCAAGCCAATTAAATATGCACGTTGTCCATCGTTATAAACCACCATTTTAGGAATGGATGCATCTGCTTGTGCGCTCTGATAATCTTTCTCGGATTGCTCAAGTAACTCTTGTAATTTTTCAAGATTTGTCTCTGCTTTTATAAGCGCTCTGTCTTTGTCGTTTTGTGCAAATACAGAAAACGTGGAAAAAACAAAAAGGAGCAGGAGTACTATTGTATTTTTCATAATAGGGGGGATTGTTTTCTTAATGATGTACAATTATTATTCTGAAGAGACAAGGTACAATTAATGACGGAGAAATTTGGTAAGGAATCTTGTATTAGCGTAACGATTACACTTATTTGGAGAATGAATTTTTCTCTATGGCCTATAATAGCTAGAGTTGATAGTAACTCACTCCCGTTACTTTTTTACAATTTTTCTAAATGAAAAAGGCGTAATTTTACCTTCTTAATAAATAAGATACTGTATTTGTTCAATGCTCAAAACTAGCTTCAGCGTAAATCAACAAAAGGCCATCTTAATCATAAAATTAGAAACAAATGAAATATACCTTAACAATATTTTTACTGATGATATTCACCATCAGTTTAAACGCTCAAACCGATTCCCTAAATCCAGATTTCAAAAAAACGAGCATCACCAATCTTGCCAATCTCATAAACGATTTCTATGTGTTTCCGGAAGTCGGCAAAAAAACAAACGATCATTTAAGCGAACAATTGAAAGCTGGCTACTTCGATTCTTTCACCACGTTAGAGACATTTAGCGAAGCGCTAACCGAAGAAGTACGTTCTATTAGCAAAGACAAGCATATGCTCATCAGACCTTCTCGACCAAAAGAAGCAAAAGAGAATACAATGGAAGGTATGTTTGAAGATCACCTACATCACATGGCCTATCTCCGAAAGAATACCGGAGGATTCAAAGAAGCCAAAAAGCTGGAAGGGAACGTAGGTTACTTCGATCTTAGAAACTTTGCACCTCCAGGAACCGGAGCAGGTTACGCAGATGCTTTTATGAAGCTTCTTTCAACCTCAGACGCAATCATCATCGACCTAAGAGAAAATGGTGGTGGAAGCCCGGATATGGTGCAATACCTCTGTAGTTATTTCTTTGATGAAAAAGTGCACTTGAATAGTTTGTACTTCAGACAAGGAGATCGAACCATTGATTTTTGGACACTGGATGAAGTCAATGGTGAAAAAATGCCTGATGTTCCATTGTTCGTTTTAACTAGTGATAAGACCTTCTCTGGTGCAGAAGAATTTTCATACAACATGCAAACTCAAAAAAGAGCAACGCTAGTTGGAGAAACAAC
>CAZDTI010000670.1:0-3911 GCA_964508085.1 uncultured Saprospiraceae bacterium
GTAAATAGGTTCAAGAAAATATTGTCCGTTTCCAGTCAGTGTTTTTCCATCCTTCGCACAGCACCGTCGCTTAACAATGCTTTGCTATTGTTTGTAACAATAGTTGCTTTTTATATTACAATCTTTATTATATTGTGCATTATTCAAGTAATTTGAATATCCTTTCTACGAGAAAACTTACCAAAAGGGGAACACATAGCTTCTATTCCTGAAACTTATTTTTTATCGCTACTGATATAAAGCCTAATAAGATTTTGTAGAGCTTCTAATGTATGATTTCTAAATCTAGCTGAACAGTTATGTTTAGGTTGTAATGATGAGGAGTACTTTTCTTAAACTTAAAGTTTGTAATAATATGAAAGATATTGAATTGGAACGAATATTAGAAGAACAACCACTGCTTTGGTTGGATTGTTTTATTGAAGACTCTTCAAAGAAGAATCACTTTCCGGTTATTCCTTATTGCATTGCTAAGGTACTAGATGAAAATAAATCTATTTCGGTCTTGTCTACGGATACCATTAATAATTTGCTTGCCGATTGGGGAGGTTCAGACAAAATTTTTATAGGTAACTGTTTGATACGTGTAATTTCCCTTGACAGGAATTCTATACCGAAAGAGTACAAACGGAAAATAATCAATTATTTAAAGGATCTATTAGAGTCACCAATATTTGAAAAATACAGAAGGAAAATCAACTTTGAGCGCAATAGCCAGACCTATCAAATAGAAAATGCTATTTCAGATTATTTCAATAATTTTATAAACGACCTAATCGAAAGTATTGGTAATCCGTCTGAATTAAGTGAACTCCCAAAGTATATAGAAAATCTACTTACAAAAATAAACCATAAACAAGCCAAATTACATTTGAAACGATTCCTCGATTATGAATTATTGAAAAGATATCGAACACTCTTGAAATTGGTAAATGAATATTTAGAGGGCGATAGGATAAATAAAAGACAAAGGTTCAATGCGATAATTTCATTTATAAATGAGATTAAAAATAAAATCCGAATTTCGAATAAATATAAAAAGCTAATTCCAACTTCATATGATAGGTTGTTCATTTTAACTCCAATCGAAAAAATTGAAAATATTATTAAGATTGATTTTGGAGGAGTTGAATATAATAAACAATCAGACCTTGTACTTACAATTAAGAAAAAGAAATATCCTTTTTTAAAATTGAATACCCATTTTAATGTAAAAGTTACAATACAGAACAAAGGCGATGGATACCCTACTTATACTTCTTTAACGATAAAGAAGATGGATTCTAGAATTCAATTCCCTAAAAAAATTAAGGAGATTACTCATTTTGATAGTAACTCACAAGACATAGTCTATGAAGCTTTTTTGTATAAAAAAGCAAAATCATTGAAAGTAACATTTGAATTGTATTGGGTGAATTTTGATGAGAGTACAGAGAAAAGGGATTATGAATTTATACTTAAGGGGCAAGACGAAAACATCAATTGGGAGGAATTGTCTACACAAAGTCCTCATGATTTAAATAAAATAACAGAGCAACGAAACTTACTAGGAAGAACAGCTCTAATTGATAAAATAAAAAGAAGTTTTGATTCGACTTCTTTAGGTGTATTTTATATTCATGGACAGAAAAGAGTAGGTAAGTCTTCAATTGCGGAGGTTGTTCGAGAAATATATCAAAAGAAAAATTCGTATCTATGTTATTATATGGAAACTGGTGATTTTATTCCTGATGATGAAGAACCAAGAAAAACACTTAGAAAATTAGGTGAAACAATTTGTAAAAAATTTAAAGGACTTAACCCCAAATTTTCAACAGTACCTATCCCTAAATTTGAAGGAGGGTTCAGTGAAATTAGTGAGTTTTTTGATAAACTCAAAGAGATTGAACCTAGTCAGAAATTGATAATAATAATCGATGAATTTGATGAACTTCCAAAAGATGTTTTTGGTTTAGGACCCGTCGGTAAAAGCTTTTTTAAGACACTTAAAGCGTTAGCAGGGAGACGTTATATTGGGTTGATATTGGTTGGAGGGGAAAAGATGAAAGTAGTTATTAAAAATGTTGGACAATATATTAATACGTCCTTACCATTAAAAGTAGATTCTTTCAATAAAGAAAATGAATATCATGATTTTGTTAGACTCGTAAAAAACCCAACTCCAGATATAATTTACGAAAATGATGCAATTGAAAGTCTATATAAATTTTCCTCAGGAAATCCTTTTTTTGCTAAGAAAATACTAATATCATTATATACTATTATTATAGATAGAAGAAATAGTGTTGTAGATGTTGAATTAGTTACAGAAGCCTTTGAGGCTTCGTTAAAGGAAGATGGAGAACCAGCATTTTCCCATTTTTGGTCAGATGGAATTATTGCTGAAAAAGTGGAAGAGGAAGATATAACGAAAATGAATCGTGTAAAATGTTTGCTTTGTTTTTCAACTTTATTGATTAAAAAAGGTAAGGTCACTCAAGCCGAATTAAAAGCGTCATTAAATAGCCAAGGCATAGAAAGTTTTGAAGCTGATAAGTTTATAAATGAATTTATTGATAGAGATATTTTCTATTTTAGAAACCAAATTGAAATTGATATCAAAAACCAATATTTTAAATCTTGGTTAATCAATTATGGAATTGATCAGATAAGTTCTTCTTTCTCTAATCCAGATGAGATTGAAAAATTCAAAAAGAAAGAACTAGAAGTACAGGTTTCTGCAAGCGAAATTTTGGAAATAAAGAATAAGTTTGGATTATATAATGGAAAGGAAGTGAGCGCAGATCATGTTAGATCATGGTTGACACAATTTGGGGGAGCCTATAGGCAGAGGTTAATAATGCCACTTCTTGAAGGTGTTAAATTTTTTGATCAGGCTAAAATTGAAGAAGCATGTGAAGTTTTATTCAAAAGGATTCAACGATGGTATCTTTCTAAGTTTCCGGATATAGAGTCAGATTTAGCTGGAGAGAAAATGACCAAAAGAATTGCCAGTAAATTAACGATAAGTGTTTTAGATAATATTGGTAAAAGTGGTTCAGGTATCGCAAGAACATTTACTAATAGGAATAGTATATTTCAATATCAAAGAATTGATAAGCACAAATTAATGTTCGAACCCAATGACATAATTATATTTATTGACGATTTTATAGCAACAGGAAATACAATGAAAGAGAAGCTCCGAGAGGTACTCAATTCTGAAAGAAATAAGACAAAAGAAATACAATCAAAAATATTCTTATGTTCAATTGTAGGGTATTCAAAGTCGGGAGTTATGCTAGAGAAGGAGTTTAAAGAACTTGACGTTTCAGTAGAAATCGCAAATGAGTTAAATGAATCCGATAAATGTTTCTCAGATGCATCACCTTTATTTAGGAGTAAATTAGAAAAAGAAAAGTGTAAAGAACTTTGCTTGGACAAAGGGTTAGAACTTGAAAATAAAAACCCACTAGGTTTTTCTAATTGTCAGTCACTCATTGTTTTTAGTGATAATTGTCCAAATAACACATTACCTATTTTTTACAAAAAAACAAAAAAGTGGACTCCGTTGTTCGAAAGAAGATAATTATTATGACTAAATGGAATAGAAAAAGGTATCTCTCATATTATCTTCACATGGCATGATTCCAAATGATCTAAAGCAATAAAGATCGTAGTATACGTAATTCGTGATGCCTGCTAAGTAAGGTAAAATAGTCCAATAGAGGTAAGTAGTATGTGCAAAGTATCCCTCCACCTCACCCCACCTTGTTCCTTCTGAACAGTCAGTTTATCTTTGTGAAAAATAAAGATGACAAAAAAAGCAGAAAGATTAAATCACATAACCTATTGGCGACAAAGTGGTCAAACAAAGGTAAGCCCCCAGCTCACCCCACCTCCAAAACCTCCGGGTCAATCCGATGGGGCAA
>CAZDTI010000671.1:0-3906 GCA_964508085.1 uncultured Saprospiraceae bacterium
ATGAGGATTTGCAAGCAAAGTTGGTGAAGTTAGTGACAGAGGCGAATTCTTTCGTAGAGACTTCAGATCAAGCTAACCTGAATAATTTGCGTACAGCTTATATTGATGCTTATGTAGATTATCAAAAAGTGGCTGCTTTTGAATTTGGGCCGGCAGAGACTGTCTTTCTCAGGATGAGTTTAAATAATTTTCCAACAAACGCAACCGAAATAGAAAGCCACATTGCGAATAACACTGCAGATTTTAATCAGCCTGATGAATATGATAAAGGTTTTCCTGCAGTAGATTACTTGTTGTATGGAATTGGAGATACAGATGAGTCTATTGTGGATTTATACAATACAGGTGATGGTTACAAAAACTACCTCCTTGCTCTTGTGACAGACATGAAAGAGCGTGTAGATGTAACGCTAGAAGAATGGAATACAGGTTACCGGGAAACTTTTGTTAAGAATACTGGAACAGCGGCAGGGACTTCCTTAAGTCTTATTATAAATGGGCTAAATGAAAATTTCGAATTGATAAAAAGACAAAAGTTGGGTATTCCTTCTGGAGTACTTACCTTGGGTTTCGTTAACCCAACAGAGGTAGAAGCTTTTTATTCCGGGAACTCCGTATTGTTGGCAAAGGCAGGACTGGATGCAACTGTTGGTTTATACAAAGGGTACGACGGTGTCGGCTTGGACGATTACCTTCAAGATATCAATGCGATGAAAGGTAGTGAGACATTGGACGCTGCCATTCAAGGACAGTTTATAACAATGATTGAAAAAGTAAAAGCTCTGGAAGATCCACTTTCGGAAATGATCGAAGAAGATGTTACTCCTTTAGTAGAAGCCTATAATGAAGTTGCAAAACAATTAGTCAATATCAAAACAGATATGCCCTCTGTACTTTGCGTGTCAATTACTTACATTGACAATCCTAGTGATTCTGATTAATTTAGAATGCCGAATCATTACTACGAGAAAATAACAGGGGTTTTACAAAACCCTACAAGCATAGCTCCACTCGTCACATTCCGTATTTTGTTCGGTGCATTGATGGCGATTGGGGCTATTCGTTTTTTGTATAATGGCTGGGTAGAACGTTTATATATAGAGCCGAAGTTCTTTTTTAAGTTTTATGGTTTTGAGTGGGTCAAGGTTTTATCGGAGAATGGAATGTATGCTTTATTGTGGATTATTGTTATCAGTTCTTTGATGGTCATGTTAGGTTTTTTCTACCGATGGGCAATTGTGGTTTTCTTTTTTAGTTTTACCTATTTAGAATTAATAGATGCTACTAATTATTTAAACCACTATTATCTGGTTGTATTGTTGGCTTTTTTGATGATCTTCCTGCCGGCGCATCGGCAATTTTCACTTGATGTTTTACGGAAGCCTTCCTTAAAAGTAAGTAAGGTGCCGAAGTGGATGGTTGGAATTTTAATTGCGCAATTAACAATAGTTTATACTTGTGCTGGACTGGCAAAGTTAAATAGTGATTGGTTGTTTCATGCCATGCCTTTGGTGATCTGGCTACCAGAGCATCAGGATTTGCCAATCATAGGTCCATTGTTGAAATATAATGAAACTGCTTTTTTATTCAGTTGGTTTGGGGCCATATATGACTTAACGATCGCATACTTTTTACTTTTTAGCCGGACTCGAGTATTGGCCTATGTGGCTGTGGTGGTATTTCATGTGATGACTAATGTGTTGTTCAATATCGGTTTGTTTCCGGCAATTATGATTTCGAGTACACTGATTTTTTTCTCTGGTGATTTTCATGAAAGCGTGTTAAAAAGGATTGGTTATCAAAAAGGAGAGGAGCGGATTTATAGGGCTTCAAAATATGGGAAGCAATTGCTTAAACCGTTACTAGTCTTCTTTTTTGTAATTCAGTTGTTATTGCCTTTTCGCTATTTGATGTACTCCAGCAATTTGTTTTGGGCAGAAGAAGGTTATCGTTTTTCCTGGAGGGTGATGTTGGTAGAGAAAATTGGACAGGCGACGTTCCATGTAGAAGATCCCGAAACGGGTAGGAAAAACGAAGTAATAAACGGTCGTTACCTCACGCAGTTTCAAGAAAAGCAGATGAGTATACAACCGGATTTTATTTTACAATTCGCTCATTTTCTAAAAAAGGAATACCAAAAAAAACACGGAATGGAAAACCCGATTATTACGGTGGATTGTCATGTGGCTCTGAATGGTCGAATGAGTCAACGATTGATAGATCCGAATGTGAATTTGGCAGTGATGGAGGATGGCTTTGGACGTAAGAAGTGGGTGTTGGATTTTGTTGAGTAGTGAGCCTTTTTAAGCATTAGTGCGTAGCTTTGCTAAATCTTAGGGATGCACCAAAACGTATTTTTTCCTCACGCAGAGGTCGCAGAGCTAATGTACGTGGTGCGATTTTAAATCACACAGAGAGCGCAAAGAACACAGATCGGGATGCATAAAATAACACGTTTGGTGTACCTCACTCTGCGGCCTCTGCGCTCTCTGTGTGAGGAATTTTAATTAGGTGCGAAATAAGAAAAATAACACATTTTGCAATAATAAAGTGAATAATAGAATTGATTTAAAAAATGAAAAACCCTCTTCTTATATTCCTCTTCTTTTCTCTTCAGACCTCCCTGATTGGACAAACACTCCATTTTCAAATCAGCGAATTAGAAAGTGAAAGCCCAATAGCAGAGGTCAGCGTTTTCGATCAAACAAACGCGAAAAACTATACAACAAATAAGAAAGGCCAAGTCAAAATAAACATAGGTAAAACCGGCGTCTACTCCTTCCTGATTTTTAAAGAAGGCTATCTTTCCGTAACGCAAGAAGTTACTGTTACTTCAGCTGAAAGACAAGAGGTTTTTATGTTGTTAGAAGAGTTAGCATTTCAATTAGAAACAGTGGAGGTTCCTGTTGGAGATGATGCAAACAGCGAACAAAGACGACTCCGAAATGTAGAAGGCACGGCCATCTACGCTGCTAAAAAAAGTGAAGTCATTCAAATTACAAAACTTACCGCCAACCTAGCAGTCAATAATCCTAGACAGGTTTACAAAGGAATAGCCGGACTAAACATCTGGGAAAGTGATGGTGCAGGTTTACAACTAAGCATCGGCGCACGAGGATTGAACCCGAATCGCAGTTCTAATTTCAATACTCGCCAAAATGGTTATGACATTAGTGCAGATGCACTAGGTTATCCCGAAAGTTATTATACCCCTCCAACGCAAGCACTGGAGAAAATCGAAATAGTAAGGGGAGCGGCTTCTTTACAATATGGGTCTCAATTTGGTGGTTTGTTGAATTTTGTTTTTAAAAAAGGAGATCCTAACAAGAAATTTACATTTAACTCGGAAGTTACCTTAGGTTCCTTTGGACTAGCCACCGCATTTCACAGCATTGGTGGGACGACAGAAAAAGGCCTAAATTATTATGCTTTCTACCAAAGAAAACAAGGTAATGGCTGGCGACCAAATTCTGAATTCGAACAAAATACCGCTTACGCTAGTGTTCATCGAGATATCACCAAAAGAATTCGAATTGGTTTTGAATACACACTAATGAATTATCTGGCGCAACAACCAGGTGGGTTGCAGGATTTTGAATTTGAACAAGATGCTCGTCAGTCAAAACGAAGTAGAAACTGGTTTGCGGTAGATTGGAACTTAGCAGCTATGCATTTCGATTTTGACATTACAGAAAAAACAAAAATCAATAGTCGGTCCTTTTTTCTCTATGCCCAACGTGATGCACTAGGAGAACTGGGCCCGATCAATCGGCCTGATCCACTTCGCGAGCGAGATTTAATCAGAGGGCAGTATCGAAATTTCGGTAACGAAACCCGTTTGATCACTCGTTATAACATTGGGTCCAGTATTTCTACTTTCCTCACGGGATTCCGTTATTATCAAGG
>CAZDTI010000672.1:0-3905 GCA_964508085.1 uncultured Saprospiraceae bacterium
TGTTGTAGTTGAAGATAATGTACCACCAACCCCTGAATGCTTTGAAGATGTGGAGATTCAAATTGATGGGACAGTATTGAGCGATCCTGACGGAATTATAGAATCGGCAACAATTAATGCGGACTGTTCAGGGCTATTTATAACCTATACTGAACCGCAGGCTACAGATAATTGTACTGCTTCCGTGTCGGTTGTTAATTTGAGTAATCCTCCTGGATCCCTTTTTGGACTAGGCTTAGATACTGTGGAATACTCCTTTACAGATGGTCTTGGGAATAGTACAACTTGTTCCTGGAATATTGTTGTAGTGCCATTTGCATCTGCTCCTTCAATTATTCCTATTTCTAGTTTAGAACTTTGTGCGGGAGATGATTTACAGTTATTGGGAACTGGTTTTACAGGAACCTATACCTGGACTGATCCCTCTAACAATACAATTGTAAATGATACACTAACCATGAATGATATTACGGTTGCAGATGCCGGTTTGTATAACTTAGAAGTCTCTATTAATGGAAATTGTAGTGTGGACAATCAAGTCACTGTAGTGGTAAATGAGTTGCCCGACATTATGGCCAGCTCTAATAGTCCGATTTGTGATGGAGCACTTTCTCTAAGTGCGCTGGAAACAACAGGTTCCGTACCAGTTACTGCCTGGGATTGGCAAGGCGCTTGTGGATTATCAGCGACTACTGCTGATGTTGATGTAGCGGATTTGACAGACGCTTGTAATGGTACCTACACGGTAGTAGCCACTACAGCAGATGGTTGCTCCGTCTCTGAAGAATTGGAGATTACTATTGTTAACCTGCCATCACCAAACTTGTCAATAGCCTGTGATCAGATCCTTTGTCTTTCGGAAATTTGTGTCTTATTGGGAACCGAGTATACGCCTTCACCAGATATGTATAATTGGTCTGCAGCTGCAAATTCTGGTTTGCCACCAAACCCTGATCAAAGCAGTTTGGAAATTAATCCAACAGAGACAGGCGAATTTACTTATCAATATTGGGTGGATCAGGATGGATGTAATTCCGATACAGCTTCTATTACCTTGAACATAGTTGATCGCCCAATTTTGAATGATGACGAGTTTGTCACAGATTACCAAACTGTTGTTGAGACAACAACCATGACTGACAATGATTTAATTATAGATCAATTAGCAGATGATATCAACATATTCTCTTTGCCTTCTAATGGAACAGTAGCTATCAGCCCAGATGGAAGTTATTCCTATACGCCAAATGATGGTTTTATTGGAGATGACTTTTTCCTTTACCGAATTTGTTACAATTGTGATGTTAGTGAATGTGACACCGCTAGGGTAGACATACGTGTAGACTTTACTGGAGAATGTGAGGTTCCGAATATCATCACACCAAATGGTGATGGTTTTAATGACTTGCTGGAATTGTCTTGTTTGAAAACGGGAGACTTTCCAAATAGTGAATTGCTTGTGATGAACCAGTGGGGGGACAAAGTTTTCTACGCCTCTCCTTATTTAAATGATTGGGATGGAACGCTAAAAGGAAAGGATGGAAAAGGGCTGCCAGATGCAACTTATTATTACATCTTTAAAGAAACACCGAATTCCCCTGGAGACAAAGGGTATATAATGATTCAACGATAATACTATAAATGCTATAAATTACTCCTTGGCCATCCCCTTGTTCTTTGATTCAGGGGATAGGCCAAGAAGTTAAATTTTCTTCTTTGATAAATGGAGTGGTTCCTTAAAAACACGGAGTTCATCAAAGAATCTTAAACTTATAATCATGAATAAAATATTACTAATACTTCTGATCTGTTTTGCAATTTGTGGGCAAGGACTTGCGCAACAAGAAGTGCAGTTTACCCAGTTTATGTACAACAAATTATATTACAATCCTGCTTACGCAGGCGTTCGGGGTGGTCCATCTTTGAAGGCCATGTATCGACACCAGTGGATCGGTTTTGAAGGAGCGCCAAAGTCAAGATTGATTAGTTTTGATCTTCCCTTATTTAAAGATCGGGTTGGATTTGGGGTTACTTTTTTGAGTAGTGACCAAGGGATAACTCGAAACTGGCAATCGAGTATGGCTTATACTTACAATTTGAAACTAAGAGAGGACCTAAGTTTGCGAGTAGGTTTCCAAGGTATACTCAAATACTATGGGATAGATTTTGACGATCCGGAGTTTATAGTGTTAGAAAAAAATGATCCTTCCATAATGGATGGAATGACGACAGATAACTATTATGGGAATTTTGGATTTGGTGCCTATTTGATTTACAAACAAATGTATTTTGGATTGTCCATTCCTAGTTTTTATAACAATGACATCAGTGTTGGTTCAGCGGATTTAGATGACTTTGCAACAGAGTCCAGACATTTTTATGCGATGGCAGGGACTACCTTTTCTGTGGCTGATAATATGAAATTGCGCCCAGCGCTCTTAGCCAAGTATGTCAAGAATGCACCATTTGATCTGGAAGCAAATCTAAACTTAACGATTGACAATCAGGTGACTGTAGGACTTTCTTATCGTGCTGGTGGAGATGGGGCAGGGGAGTCTATTGATTTACTAGCCTTATATCAATTGAATAAAATAGCTATTGGAATTTCCTATGATATATCTACTTCCTCTCTTAGGAGCTATTCCTCCGGAAGTTTCGAGGCGATGATTCGATATGATTTTCATGCAGAGCGTGGAGATATGGCGAATCCAAGGTTTTTCTTCTAGATTTTTAATCGCAACGGCGCTGTGAAGAGGCAAGAAAAATCACATAGCGCCGTTGCGATTACTAACTATCTCTCATACTCCATTAAATACAAATCAAAGCCCTCTGCCCAATAACCCTCCTTCACTTCCTTTAGCACAAAGCCTAACTTTCCGTAAAAGTCAAAAACATGTTGACTTGTTCTAACAATTATTTTACAGTTAGGGGACTCCTCTTTTATTTTTCCAATTCTAAAATTAGTCAAAGCCTTTCCAAGTCCTTTACCCTGATGTTCGGGGTGAATGAAATCCCAGGAGATACGAGCAGTTTGCTTTTCGTCAAACCAATTGAAGCCACCAGCTCCTAGAATGTTGTTATTTTCCTTTATTATAAAGTAATTCTCAGGATCATTATTCAAGTAATTGATGAGGTCCTTTTCCTCCTCTGGAGCAAAGTATTTAGGAGTGTTCAAACGTAGCAAATGAATGAGGTCGGATTGATCACTTTTGGAATAAGGTAGAATCATAGGTAGTTGCGTCATATTTAGAGGAATAAAGTGACTATTATTTAGCAAAGTAGAAGCATCTAAGTGTAATCTACTATACATAGTCGAATAAAAAGATTGAATAGAAAAAAATTATAGTGTTTAATTACATGCTACAGAAGTATATTTGCTTTGTAAGGACAAACTTTGGCCTTACTTGATATTTCTGTTTGTTCATTTATACGTTATTTTTTAGCAATTAATTCACAGCTCAACACAATCTTTTTTACATGCAAAAACAATTACTCCTATTCTTATTCCTTATTAGCACGCTTCCATCTTTTGGGCAAACCATTGATTTTGTGGAAAGTGTGGAATACGATGCTTCTCAAAATCGATTTTTCTATTCAAACAGCAGTAATATTCTTGCTAGGGCAAGTGATGGAGAACTAAGCTTTTTCTCTAATCAAAGCGCTAGTACGGGGATGGAAGTAATGGGCGATTATCTCTTCGCTATTGATGGTGGAACGATTAGAGGTTTTGACTTGGTAACAGAAGATCAAGTGATGTCTATTAATATCCCTGGAGCAGGCTTCCTAAATGGCTTGGCCAATGATGGAGTTTCCACTTTGTACACTACGGATTTTAGTAACAATCGAATCCATGAAATTGATGTTTCTGATCTGGCAAATCCAACTCAAGAGATTATCGTTTCTAA
>CAZDTI010000673.1:0-3888 GCA_964508085.1 uncultured Saprospiraceae bacterium
CGACTGACCCTCCAATCATATGTTCATTCTAGATTCTGATGAGCTCTTTGAACGAGAAATTCCAGACACTTTTTCCAAACCATTTGTCGTGAATCTTTGCTGTTAATTGCCTGTTGACCAAAGATAGGCATACGACAAGTGTCAGTAGTGACACAATCGGAATATATATTTGTTCCACATGAAAATAAAATTAGTCATAATAATATTTTTCTTTAGGAGGAGAGAACATATCGATTGCTAGCATGACCTTTTATAACTTTTACTCATTTTTTTATTTTCTATAATATTGTATACAATCCTAGTATTTCTCTTAGTACTACTTTCTCGGCATGATTTTTAGTTATTTCTAGTAGATAGAGTTACCCTTGATAAGATATTAATGGAGCATGCTTCCCTCAACCAATTAAACACCTTCTATAATAGAGGTAGTAAACTTTTGGCACTGTTCTTCAATCGGCAGGCTGTTGGGTATTTTACGTTCAGTATTGCTAATCAAATTTCTTTAAAGAACTTTATTAATGTCATTCCACTACCAGTTTACGAACTTCATAAACATTCCAGATTCTAACGAACCTCCTTGTTAATTGGTAGAATATTCCTCTTAGAAACTGTTTTTAGAAGCTTCAGTCACATGTCTTACTTGTGTTAAAGCCGGAAATGTTGTTATTTTTAATGCTACAGCCAATGGCCCAACATCGCAATTGGCCCCTTAAAGGTTGTAGTATTCATAGGCAGTCTGTCTACTTTCAACTGGACCGTTGTTACTATTGTAGTCGAGTTATCTTTGTTTTCGATTGAGGACTGAGTAAAGGGCATAATGTTGAGCTAGATATGAGTTTAGACCGAGAGGGGTATAAAACACACCTTCTTGTCGCATTTAATGGAGTACCAGATCAAAAGTGCTTGTGTAAAATTTTTCATATTCCAATCTCCATGCCGTTATTAGCTCTGCATAAGGCCGGCAAGCGATAAACCAGTTCTCGAACCCAAACATCTGGTCAAAGCTCGAAATTTTTTCACGGACTGTAAATTTAGATAAATTTTCTTGCAACTCAGATGATCGGTAATTTCTGTTGTAAAAAAGAAGGACATCGGAGTTTTTCTTAAACTTTTATTGGGTTTGGTGTTGTTATGAAGGCTCTTTTTTGAAATACTCGGCAATCATGTCAAGTCCATTCTCGAATAAAACTGTAGACGCATCAAACCATATACCTCCATTCTTTTAGAGGATAAGCAGCCTTACCAGATCAGCTTTGTGAGCTGGCAAAAGAGACTATCTCCTGGTTAGCACTTACTAAAAATGTCCATAATCTTCAATATAGAGAGGGAGGGTCACATCAGAGACAATTTTCATTTTCCAGTCTGAGCCCTCAATCAACTTTTACATTTTCTTTAAGCAGAGCTAAATGAAAATGGGCAGAGGGGTAACATTTTCTTCATAATTGTCCCAATAAAGCCAAATATTTTTTTGGAATTATACATTGCGCTATGCTGAAGACTCTGCACTCACAACGCTTTGAAGAGTTAAGAGAAAAAGAGCGCATAGCATGGCCTTCCGGATGAGATGGTTTTTCATACTGCCGAATGCGTTGGTTTGTTATTTATTGCTCATTGTAAAGCTTGTTGTTTCAGATGATTGTTATCCTGATATGAAATAAGTATAAACTTCTGAATTTCACAAAATCAAATTAAATAAATCAACTCAACTCAGCTCTCTTGTCAGCATCTGCTGACCGTTGGATCACCTAAACACTCACCAGTGTGGATGGCAGCCCCAACAAAAGCCCAAATAACTGATAGCCAAAGGCAGAAGCAGCTCTTCAATCCATGCATGCCATATTTTTTATAGTTAAAGAGTGTCGCTCCAATCGCACAAAGTGGTGCGAGAATCCAGAATAGGTAGACCTGAGAGTCTTTGCTTGCACCAAAAATATGAACAAAGTTAATTCCGATATTTAGATTAGAAGCGGCAATGGACCATCCTAAGTAAAAGGCGATGAAGTTTCTCATGATTAAGTTCCCGATATTCTTTTCACAGGAAAATACTAAGCTCTCGAACTTAGAGATAATGACAAGTCTCAGTATCATGGAAAGAGTGTATTTCAAGCAGTCGAAAATGTCAACAAAATAATTGGCCCTGCTCTAATTGGGATGGACTCGAGATAGCAAGGCATGATCGATAAGATAATGGTTGAAAGTCTCGATGGGTCAAACAATGAGTACGGCTGGTCTAAGGCCAAATTGGGAGCGAATTCTATTCTGGCTGTTTCGCTTGCTGTTGCCAAAGCAGGCGCCAAGTCGAATAATCTCAAACTTTATCAGCATTTAAGAGCCTTATCAAACCCGTAGATCCGATCAGATAAGTATCTCTTGCCCTGCCCTGCCTTTAATCTGATTAATGGAGGCAAACATGGAGGTAATGGCCTCGCCATGCAAGAGTTTATGATATTCCCGACAGGAGCTTAGAGTTTTTCACATGCTATGAGAATCGGCTCCGAAGTTTATCACCATTTGAAAGTGCTGATCAAGAAGAAGTATGGTCTTGGAGCTACCAACGTAGGGGACGAGGGAGGGTTCGCCCCAAATATCAATTCAGGCTAGGAGGCGCTGGACTTGCTAGTTGAGGCCTTGGGTATATCAGGCCATCAACAACTGGTTGAGATCGGAATGGATTGTGCAGCCTCTGAGTTTTACAATGAAGAAACCAAACTTTACGACTTGCACTTTAAAGATGAAGAAAAGTCAAAGAGTTAGAAGCACATCACCAGCAAGCAGCTTTGTGATATCTATGCCTCTTATGTGCAGAAGTACCCAATCTGTTCGATTGAAGATCCCTTTGACCAAGATGACACTGAAGGCTGGAGCCTTATCACCAGCCAGCTGAGCTAAAAGATTCAGATCGTTGGCGACGACCTTCTCGTCACAAACAAACAAAGAATCGAAAAGTCAATTCAAGACAAGCATTGCAATGCTTTGCTGCTCAAGGTCAATCAGATCGGCTCTCTCACTGAGGCCATAGAGGCATCACTGCTCAGTAAAAAGAACGGCTGGGGAACTATGGTGTCCCATCGATCGGGCTAGACTGAAGATACCTTCATTGCCGATTTGGTTGTGGGCTTGGGAACAGGGCAAATCAAAACGGGGGCTCCATGCAGGTCCGAAAGATTGGCCAAGTACAATCAGCTTTTGAGAATAGAGGAGGAGCTAGCAGATAAGGCCTTGTATGCCGGCAAGAGCTTTAAGTTTCCTTATAAATTGATAGAGTGAAAAATTACGGTTTTCTGAAACTTATGCGTTGGTTTGTTATTTATTGCTCATTGTAAAGCTTGTTGTTTCAGATGATTGTTATCCTGATATGAAATAAGTATAAACTTCTGAATTTCACAAAATCAAATTAAATAAATTTCGATACAAGAGTGAATCACAGCCATTTGATAAATCGCCAAACAAAGGTGTTTTTGTCCTCCTGAGTCAATAATTATTTAGGGTTTGAGGGGTGGTCTGTAGCCTTAAGCATTCTGATCCAGTTTGATGCCCAATAAAGCAGGGCACAATCAAAAGTAATGTAGTTCATTATGAAGTGATATCTTGGGATTCTATACGACTATTCACCATAAAAGGCCTATCTATCTTTACTATCGACACAGGAAAGGCGCATTTCAAATAGAAGGTTTAAGACGAATATGAGAATAGAGATGACGAAGTTGAAATATGCGGCTCTATACACATTCTTTCTCAGCCTTTTCTCCCTACACTTTTAGTAGAACTGCTCCATTACTACCAGAGTGACCAGCATAAGGTACAAATCACCTTTTATTTCTCTGAAAATAGCCATGTTAAAATGCTGTGTTTCAATCACCATAGCGACCCCAAAGTAGCTTGTTAAAA
>CAZDTI010000674.1:0-3886 GCA_964508085.1 uncultured Saprospiraceae bacterium
TTCTTCCCATGTACATAAACAACCACACCTATTTCAGCCTCCGCTATGGAACGATGTCCGCAGAAACCTTAGCAAAAGCAGCTGCTAACTTTGGCATAAAAGTTATGGCCTTAACCGACATCAACAATACTTCTACAGCCTACACTTTCATTCACTCTTGCAAAAAACACAACATAAAGCCCGTCTTGGGAATCGAATTCCGACGGGAAGGAAAGTTACTATATATCGGCTTAGCTAAGAACTTAAATGGCTGGAAAAACCTCAATAGATTGCTAACAGATTGCTCGTTGGACGGAGTTCCGCTACCGCTGCGCGCGCCAAAAATGGAAGATGTATTTCTAATTTATGCAGAACCACCAATGGAGCTGCACAAACTTCGGGATAATGAATTCCTAGGTGTTCGCCCAGAAGTTGTAAATGCATTGTTTTCACACCCCTGGAAGAAATATCCTGACAAATTGGTGGCCTGGAGCCCCGTTACTTTTTTAAAACCAGAAGGATATAAAGTACATCAATTGTTACAAGCGATCGATCAAAATGTGCTCATTACAAAATTGGACAAAACAGATATTGCGAAAGAAACCGAGCAGCTTTTTTCGCCGGAATATTTACGTGAACAGTATGCTTTACTTCCATTTCTCATATCAAATGCAGAAGCAATGTTGGAGCATTGTACAATAGACTTATGTGCTGATTTTGGTAATAACAAAAGAAGTTTCACTGGGAATAAAAATAGCGATTTGCAACTGCTTAAAAAGCTCGCGATCAATGGCTGCAAAAAACGATATGGAGATGAGGATCTTAAGGCAATGGAGCGAGTGAAAAAGGAACTTAAGGTCATTGATACAATGGAATTTGCACCTTACTTTCTCATCACTTGGGACTTAATTCGTTATGCACAAACCGCTGGTTATCATCATGTTGGAAGAGGAAGTGGTGCCAACTCTATTGTCGCTTTTTGTTTGTACATCACAGATGTAGATCCTCAAGAATTGGATTTGTACTTCGAACGTTTTATCAACCCCTATCGAACGAGTCCTCCTGATTTTGACATCGATTTTTCCTGGGATGAAAGAGATGATGTTATCGACTATGTTTTCAAAAGATATGGTAGAGAACACACGGCTTTATTGGCTACTTATAACACCTTCAAAGGAAAGTCAATCATTCGAGAATTGGGAAAAGTCTTCGGTTTGCCGAAAGGCGAAATAGACCTGATCGTTAATGAACCACTGGCTAAAGAAAAACATCATGCTTACGCAAAACACATTTTTCGTTTTGGAAAAATGATAGAAGGTTTCCCAAATTATTTATCGATCCATGCTGGCGGTATTCTGATCACGGAAGAACCCATTAATAACTTCACCGCATTGACAATGATGCCGAAGGGTTTTCCTATTACACACTTCGATATGTATGGTGCGGAAGATCTTTGTTTACACAAGTTTGATATACTGAGTCAACGAGGATTGGGGCACATAAAAGATGCGGTAGCTCTAGTCAAAAAGAACCGAGGGCTCAGTATTGACATTCATGATGTGGAGATGATAAAGAAGGATGAACGCGTGAAAAAGCAACTTCAAAATGGAGATTGCATCGGTTGTTTTTATATAGAGTCGCCAGCAATGCGAGGGCTGTTGACAAAGTTAGCTTGTGATACTTATGTGCATCTAGTAGCGGCTAGTTCAATTATTCGACCAGGTGTGGCGAAGTCGGGAATGATGCGGGAATACATTCATCGGTTCCACAAGCCTAATAGCTTTGAATATTTGCATCCGGTCTTTAAAGATCATCTGGGAGAAACTTTTGGTGTGATGGTTTATCAGGAAGATGTAATGAAAATTTGTCACCATTTTTCAGGATTAAATCTGGATGAATCGGATGTACTCCGTCGGATGATGTCAGGTAAGAAAAAGTCCTCTGATGATTTTGAACGACTGCGTAAAAAGTATTTTGACAATTGTGAAACCAGAGGCCATAGCCGCGCATTGTCGGAAGAAGTCTGGCGGCAAATTGAGAGTTTTAGCGGTTATTCTTTTTGTAAAGCGCACTCGGCAAGCTATGCAGTGGAGTCTTTTCAAAGTTTGTATTTGAAGACTTATTATCCGTTGGAATTTATGGTTGCGGTGATAAATAATTTCGGTGGCTTTTATCGAACAGAAGTTTATGTTCATGAGGCACGGATGTCTGGCGGAACCATCCATGCACCTTGTGTTAACAATAGTCTTTACATGACGACTTTGAAGGAAAGTGATATTTATATTGGTTTTGTTCATTTACATCAGTTGGAAAGAAGAGTGGCCCATCAGATTGTCTTTATCCGTTCGTCAGGATCATTTATAAGCTTCGCAGATTTCCTTCAACGGGTAGACATTAGGGGAGATCAACTAGATATTTTAATTCGCATCGGTGCTTTCCGATTTACAGGAATGACGAAGTACGAGTTGATGTGGGAAAAGAATGCGGTTTATGATCCGCAGCGGAAAAAAGAGGCTTCGGGTTTGTTGTTTGAAGAGGATTTGTATGAGTCTTTTACATTACCGCAGTTGGAAGAAGGCGATTACGATCAGGCTTTTGATGAAATGGAGCTGCTGGGCTTTCCGCTTTGTACGCCTTTTGATTTGGTGGCAGTAGGGGAGAAGCGGGATTCGGAGCTTGAGTCTGTGATAAAGAAACCTTCAATATACCCTAAAATTACATCAACTCAACTGAAGGATTTCAAAAATAAAACAATAGAAATACAAGGTTATTATGTAGCTCGAAAACCGGTGACAACGAGTAATGGAAAACGAATGAATTTTGGCACCTGGCTAGACATCGAAGGTCGCTTTTTTGATACGGTTCACTTTCCACCTTCTCTGGCGAAGTATCCTTTTACGGGGCCAGGTTGTTATTTGATGTATGGAAAAGTGGTGTTGGATTTTGATTTTCCTTCGGTGGAAATTCGATTTATGAAACGCTTAGGCTATGTCGTGGATGAACGTTAGCATAATTTCATTTAGCGGTAAATATAGGGCGTTTTCAATTTTTAATTTTCAATTTCATTCTCTACCTTCGCCATTGCTATGCCAATACTAGATCCCCAAAACTACCGCCCCGCATTCCCCTTCCGGAATCCACATCTCAACACCATTTTCCCACCCCTCTTCCGTCAAATAAAACGCCCAAACTTCCTTCGCGAACGGCTCATCACTCCTGACGATGATTTCCTCGATATCGACTGGTTAAAAAACGGAAACAAGCGCCTCGCCATCCTTTGTCACGGGCTAGAAGGAAGCTCTGATTCTCAATACATCAAAGGGACTTCAACGATAATGTACAACAAAGGCTGGGATGTATTGGCCATGAACTACCGCTCCTGCAGCGGCGAAATAAACAAACAATATCGCATCTACCATAGCGGCGCAACAGACGATTTGCACTTTGTCATTGAAGAAGTAGAAGTGGCTTATGAGGAGATTGTCTTAGTTGGTTTTAGTCTCGGAGGAAACCTGGTATTAAAGTACAGCAACGATGGTATTTTCAAATTATCACCAAAAATAAAAAAGACCATAGCGGTCTCTGTACCAGTAGATTTGGGGTCTTCAGCTATTGAAATTTTGAAACCCAAGAATAAGATTTACGAACGACGATTTTTGAAAAGCCTGAGCAAGAAAGCTTATGAAAAACATGCACAATATCCAGATCGGTTTCCAATAGAAAAATTTAAGCGGGTGAAAACACTCCGGGATTTTGACGATTACTTCACAGGGCCGATTCACGGTTTTAAAGACGCAGCTGATTACTATACCCGTTGCAGCGCTTTGCCTTTTTTAAAGAATGTTAGCATTCCTACTTTAATTCTAAACGCACAAGATGATACCTTTTTGTCTCCTGCCTGTTTCCC
>CAZDTI010000675.1:0-3879 GCA_964508085.1 uncultured Saprospiraceae bacterium
AAACAAAAAACAAAAGCCGTCCGAATTTCTTACGCCGGAGAGGTTTCCTATTTCAATGTAGTGGATGGTGAAGAAAATCAACTCACTGAATTTGACATCAACTCTAACGTCCGCGATGTAGATAACCGCGTTTTTATCTATGCCGACCGAGACGTATGGCGACCAAGCGACACCATTTACCTGAATGTAATGTTGAATCGCGCCAAGTTTCAATTTGCCGAAGGACTTCCAATAGTAGTTCGGTTGAGAAATCCGAAAAACGTTTTATATAAAAAATACATTCTGAACGTCAAAGAAGGCCAGTCTATTTATGCGTTCAAAATGCCAACGCACCTCGAAGCGCCAACGGGTTATTGGCGAGCGGATATTCAAGTCGGGCCATTGCGTACGCAGAAAACATTGCGGGTAGAAACGATTAAACCAAATGTCGTCGATTTAGAATATACTTTTGACGGTGGCGAAAAGAATTGGATTTATAAAAATAAGGTGGAAGGAGAAGTCGCCGTAAATTACTTAGCCGGTTATGCGATGCGCAAAGGTGTAGTAAATGCTTCCGCAAATATTTTTCCAGTCAACACTCCTTTTAAAGAGTTTAAGAATTTTACTTTTCGTCCGCTCAAACGACCATCAGCTACTAAAGACATTGGGCTATGGTCCGTTAATACAGATAATGACGGGAAAGCACAGTTTAGTTATTCTCAGGATTTCAAACAGTACACTTCCGTAAGCCGAATTGTCATTGATTCTAAAATAGATTTACCCGGAGGTGGCTTGAATACAGAAACAGAATCAAAATTGATTTCGCCTTTTAATTCTTACATCGGGATTGAAAGAGCGAGAGGTCGAGGTTGGGGTGGCTCATACAGATACGGAGAAACGCCAGCGATGGATATTGTACGATTGGATCAAAAAGGAAAACTATTAAAAAAGAATACTACAGTAAAAGCAACCTTATATAAATATGAAAAAGACTGGTGGTATGACCGGTATAGATTGTCCAGAGGGCACAGTCATCACAGTAATTGGACGTATAAAAAAGTTTGGGAAAAAGACCTCGCAATCAAAAATGGTACAGCAAGTTACGACCACGATACTAAGGCAAACGAATCGGGAATGTACAAGCTAGTGATTGAAGATACAGAAAGTGGGCACGTTTCAGAATATCAATTCCACTCCGTGGTTACAACGAGCTACTCTGTTCAGTCAAATCCGATGTTCATTGATTTAGACTTAGAGAAAGATGAGTTTGACGTTGGAGAAACAATGGAGTTAAAGCTGCCAGCAATTAAAGATTCGCGTGCGCTGATTAGTATAGAAAGAGGAAAAGAGGTCTTGGAAATATTTTGGCAAGACTTGGATGATGGTACATTGTTGTTGCCCATTCAGGAGGACTGGTTCCCAAATGTCTATGTGCATGTCAGTATTGTTCAGAACTATGGGCAGAAAAATAATGACCGCCCGATGCGGATGTACACTGTCAAGAAAATCTTGGTTAACCAGCCGGGGAAGGTTGTAGAACCTATTGTGACGGTTCCAGAAAAGGTAGAACCCAACAAGACATTCACATTTGAAGTAGAAGAAAAAAGTGGACAAGCGCTGGAATACACGGTGGCTGTCGTAGACATGGGTTTGCTAAATCTAACCGGATTCAGAACCCCCGAT
Source organism: uncultured Saprospiraceae bacterium (assembly GCA_964508085.1). Classification (GTDB taxonomy): domain Bacteria; phylum Bacteroidota; class Bacteroidia; order Chitinophagales; family Saprospiraceae; genus CALGLS01. Next base: position 1,663 of record CAZDTI010000675.1, read on the forward strand.
CCGATGACTCATTTCTCAAAGATGATCGCACTCCGTGTAAAAACCTGGGATATTTTCCAGCAACTGATGTATTATATGAATCCCTCTTTTGCCGGCGTGCTCAGTATCGGTGGAGATGAAGCTGCAGAGAAAGTATTGGATGAATCTGCTGACTTTAATCGTTTCAAACCGGTGGTCTTTCATTTAGGTTCCATTCGTTTGGCGCCTGGAGAAAAGAAAACGCACAGCATTGAAATGCCAAATTATGTCGGTAGTTTGAAGTTGATGTTGGTGGCATGTAATAACCGTTCTTTTGCCTCGGTTGAAAAACGAATCAGAGTGGTGAGTCCGTTGATGGTGCAGTCTCAATTACCACGTACGCTTAACGTTAGTGATAAAGTAGATGTGCCCATAACCTTCTTCAAAGATGAGCCGAGTATCAATCAAGTGTCGCTTTCTGCGAAAGCCTCAAATGGGTTAGTTAATTTTTCTAAGAATACATTGACCACTTCCATGGTTTCTACGGATCAGTCTTTGGAAACCGTGCAGTTCACCACAGGAATGGAGGCCGGAACTACTGATATTACCTTCAACGCAGATGGCAATGGGTTTACCTCTTTCGAGGAAACGAAGTTGTTTGTCAATTACCCGAACTCCTATTCCGATAAACAAGAGACCTTCATCATAGCTCCTGGAGAAGAAATGAAAGTAGACATCAGTTCCTTTGGTTTTGAAAAAACACGGAATGTAGATTTACAAATATCTGGCGCACTAGTTCCAAATTTCACCAAGCATTATCATGATTTGATTCGCTATCCACATGGTTGTCTGGAGCAAACAACTTCCAAGGCCATTAGCATGCTCTACATCGACGACCTCATGGCTTTAACACCAGAGGAAGCGTTACAAAATCGCGATTACTTAGATGCCGCTGTTTTGAAAATTCAATCCTATCAAAGAAACGATGGTCGGTTTAATTATTGGAGAAATGGATACTACCATAATTGGTCAGATTTGTATGCAGGTCATTACTTAATTGGGGCAAGAGATAAGAATTTGTTATTCAAAGAAGATGCCTTGAAATTATGGTTGAATGATAAAACGAGAAAGGCGAATCAGTGGCAAATCAGCGGTACGGTAAGTGTCAGTCACGTACACCGAGAAGAGGTGTTGCAAGCGTACCGTTTGTTCCTTTTAGCGAAAGCTGGAAAGCCTGCAAAGAGTGCAATGAACCGTTTTAGAAAAAGAAACCTAAGTCCTCAGTTGGCAAAGATTCTTTTAGCAGGAGCTTACTATTACACTGGAATGAATGATATCGGGAACACCTTGTTACAAGACGCACTTCGTCAAGGTCATACGGATAAAATTTATGGATATTCTTTTGGCAGTCAGGTTAGGAATAAGGCAGTGACAGTTTACATCATGTCTCTGTTTAACAGAGGTTCCGACTTGGACAAGTACTACGCCGATTGGGTGAATGAAGTCAATCAAGCGCGCTGGCTCAGCACGCAAGATCAAGGCTTCGCGTTCATGGCCTGTGCCGCCTACTATGGAGAAAAACAAAACATCGCCGCTGAGGTTGATTTTGAACTAATTTCCAGTAAAACAAAGAAGCGAAATAAAATGCCTGCTAATGACCAAGAGCGTTTCCACTGGAATTGGGACAACTTAAAAGACGAAGCAAAAATTAAAAACCACGGCTCCGCCAAACTCTTTGTCCACAAAACAGAACGGGCGATCGCAGAAGAATTATATCAACCCGCCAAAGAGGAAGGACTGAACCTAATAGTAAAATACCAAAAACTAAACGGCGATGCGTTGGACTTGGAAAACATAAAGCAAGGAGAGGAAATTCTAATTTCCGTAAGTGTCAAAAATACAGAAATCCTAGATCAAGAAAATCTGGCACTGACGGTGAAGATGCCCTCCGGTTGGGAGTTGCTCAACCCACGCCTCTACACCACAAACAAAGACAAAACAGGCAGCAACTACATCTATCAAGATTTCCGTGACGACAAAGTGTACACGTATTTCAATCTCAATAAAAACATAACAGCATCTTATAATTTCCGAGCAAAAGCAAACCTAACCGGCGATTATTATCTACCGGCAGTCCGCTGTGAAAATATGTACAAAGGAGACATCTACGGCTATAGTCAAGCGAAAAGAGCAATCATTAAGTAGAGGGTAGATGAACTGTGTTCAAAACCAATAAAAGAAGGTAAACATTGCCAATAA
>CAZDTI010000676.1:0-3854 GCA_964508085.1 uncultured Saprospiraceae bacterium
AAAATCACTGTGTTTCTTGTTATAGTTAATCCAAATGATCCCATTTTTGTCTTCCACAGCTGATGTTATCGACATTCGCTCAGCATGTATTTCCATATTGTAACCATCCCATCGATTGATGCCTTTGGCCGTTGAAATCCAAATAAACCCTTTATTGTCTTGAAAGACGTGGTTGGCGTATTGATTGGAAAGTCCGTCTGCTGTACTCAAATGTTTAATCGAGATATTATAATCCTGCCCACAAAGAATAGCAGAGATAAACATCCAAACAAAAAACAGATATGACTTCATGCGTTTCACGTGGCAAATGTAGGAAATAATTTGCCAGAACGGCTACTCTATTAGAGTCAAATCTCCAGTTAGTAGAACCGTTTCTAAGTCTCCCCTACAGTTTATTACCTTAGCTCGAAGTTGCCAAATGTAAACGCCAGAATTCATCATTTTACCATTAGAGCGACCATCCCAACCTTTCTCCGCATTGCTGGTTTTGTGAATCAAAGATCCCCATCGATCAAAAACAACAAATTCAACTTCATTCATCTCAAAAGGAGTGTACACCTTAAATTCATCGTTCACCAAATCTCCATCTGGAGTAAAAGCATTAGGAACATAAATGAAATCCGTTAAATTGACCTCCTCGAAATCAAGACGCAATTCCTGATGCTTGTGTTCGCATTCATTCACCACATTAATTTCGTAAAAGCCTGGTTCTGTTATGGACCTAATTTCATCTTGCGAGCCATCCTCCCAATATAATTCTATTTGTCCATAGTTACCATAAGATAAATCTGTAACATCTAAAGTGATTTCGTCTGGACGACAAAATAGATACGCCTCTTCTAAACTTATTATTATAGAATCGATAGCCGAAACAGTAACTTCTTTAGTTGTAAGACAATTGTTGGAATCCATTACCTGGACGACGTAATCACCTGCTGTCAATTCTTCAAAGCTTGAGTTTTCTTGAAAAGAATTAGCCGTGATGCTATAAAAATAAGGTACTTCTCCCCCTTCAACTGCTATCACATCGAGACTCCCTCCTTCCGAATTCCAACAATCAACAGTAGGAATTACTTCCATCTCTAATTCTTCAACTATAAGGTTAATTTCTACAATGCTATCGCAACCATTTGCTGCAACTAATGTATCGAAATACAATCCACTTTCTGTAAGTTGCAGGCCGCTCTGTAATGGTAAGAACTCGCCGCTACATATTACCGGATTAACAAAGCTCGAGGAAGACTCCAATACTGTTAGTTCTATCATAACAATACTATCGCAACTCAGTTGATCGGTGATTGTTGTTTCGTAAAGCCCGGAGGTCGATAATATATTTCCATAGAAATTATAAATCTCTCCTTCGCAAATGTTTACATTTAGTTGCAGGGGCGGTGGTAAAGGATTTACCGTAAGATTCAAAGTGATAACAGAATCGCAGGTAAATTGATTTTCTATTACGTGCACATAAGTACCGGCAGAACTTAATAAAAGCCCATAAAAGTCATAAGATTCGCCTTCACAGATGGTAACGTTTATTGTATCTTCTAGTAATGGATCTACAGTAAGGATTAATATAACAAGACTATCGCATCCTGCTGTATTTGTATGAGTATTCGTATAGTTACCAGGCTGCATTAATTCTTGTCCTTCAAAATTATAACTTTCCCCTTCGCAAATGGAGGCTAACAAACTAAGAGAGTCTGGTACACAAGCGCAACAATGCTGAAAAGTATAACTACTGTTACAAAGGCTGATTTGATCTGTAAAATCAAAAGAAAGTGTATCACAGGAAGGAATGTTTGGTATGGTAATTAATTCATAATAATTTACAAGCCCCAAACCGGGAACAGTAACCGAAGAGGAATCTCCTTGTCCATTTTCCAGCATAAAACTTAGGGTGTAGTTCTCCCCTAGCGAATCACAAGAATAACTGGTGTTTGTAACTACGGGAACGGTATTCACTGTTGCCACTTCTACCACGACTTCATAAGGGCAACCATTTAATGCAAAGCATTCATATACATAAGTTCCATCGGAAGTGTATTCTTCGATCTGTCCATCACAGACTTCAAAGGTAACCGCACCTCCATCACAAGGCAATAGTGCTAACTCGTGACTTTGATCATTTGGAATTCGAAAATTCAAATTGGCATTTATACATGGATATGGGGGTGGCAATGGAATAAATAATTGCGGAAAGAGTGTTCCATTGCTACAACAACCAAATTGGCCTTGACAAGAATCTACAATTGTAGAAATTGTGTTAAATAGAAATACGGTGTCATAAGCATAACCAGTAACCCATTGAATATTTAACTCTACGTCCTTTCCAGGAAAGGTCAATTCACTGCTATCTCCTACTTGATATACACTTACATTTATATCATCAGGTCCCGGATAAGTTGCGCCCTGTTCTAGAATAAAAGCATATTCTGTAGTATCAATGAAGATGAGGGTCGTGTCCATCAAGGGTTGTTGGATGTCGTTGGAATCTAAATAATGCCACCTGCCACCATCAAGTATTGGAACGAAGAGAAAAGTGGTATCTGTAACTGATTCAATACAGCCTGGCGGCGGTGAGAAACATTTAGAGGTTGATGGACAGGAAACATTTAGGCTTCCCAGCAAAGCAGAAGTTGTAGCCAATAGGTTGTCTCCAGTTATGGCAGCTCCAAGAACACTGCCTTCATCACTTTCAAAAAAATTGGAAATATTGTACGTGATATCTTCCACTAAACAAGAATCTATTGGTGTTTCAATTTGGGGAGTAAAAAGAGTGGCGGAGCATTCTGCCTCGGCAAAGAAATTCCAAACCAGTGTTGGTTCTGTGATGCCTGGGATGGTAATTTCGTTGCCGCAAACGGTATCCGGTTCGGGGCAAGTAACGATAAGTTCCAGATCGATGTCTAAATCATAAACCTTTCCAGAACTGCTGGGATTTTCAAATTTTACATGGACGGTATCAACTTGCAAACAAGAATCTTCCAGCGCTTCGTAGAGAAATATGTATTCCCCACATTCGCTTACTTTGACTTCAGTTGTATCTGACTGTGCATTCGAAAAAGAGACAATCCCAGGGCTGTCGGCGCAATTTATTCGCCAACTCCCATTGTTTTGATTTCCACTTAATTCATAGGTAAACCCACAAATCAGGGTGTCCAAACCTGCATTTACTATAGTTGAATCCAGGTTGGTGGAGTCGGAAAATGTTAGTGCTGGAGGTAAGAAAGAATTGGCGATTAATGAGGTGTTAATTAGTACTAATATAAAAAATAGTACTGCTTTTACAGGTAGGTTTATTTTTAACATAGCTTAAGGTTTTCAATTGTCTTATATTTAACTTGCTATGTATATATACGGTTGGATAATGGAAACGCTGCACCTGATGACTCTATTTTTTATTTCTTCCAAAATTCCCACCACTTAACATCCTTTCTTTTTTTTGTGTTTGTATTATTCGTCTTAGTTATATTCTTTTTTGGAGCTTCGTTCTTTCTATTCACATAATTTACAATCTTTTTAACGGAGTTCAATATGCCGTCATATTCCTCCTCTGTCAGTTCATCAACTGTAAATTGAACCTCGTCAATTAGATTAATTTTATCATGTTTTATTTTTTTTATGAAGGAGTATGGAACTTCAGTTAAGGTTTGCGTCTTTAAATTCATAAACATAACACTCTCAGCAATTTGCAAAAACTGACTTCCATGAGGATAGAATGTTACTGTCTCCTTCACATCTCCAGTTTTTTCGTTTTTTAAAACCCGTACCTCGGGTATGGCGTATTTAGTCCTATCAAAAAACTGAGTATTTCTTAGATGGTTAATTAAACTATTGTAATAATTTTCTATACT
>CAZDTI010000677.1:0-3845 GCA_964508085.1 uncultured Saprospiraceae bacterium
TGATCCTATCTGTGCTTTACAAGCAGCAATGGATGGTTTCGCAGTCAAGAAAATGGACAATGCAGTTAAAGAAGCAAACATTGTTGTAACTGCTACCGGTAACAAAAACATATTGACAGAACGCCACTTCCGTGCGATGAAAGACAAAGCCATCGTTTGTAACATCGGTCACTTCGATAATGAAATCGACATGGCTTGGTTGAATGGTACTTACGGATCTACTAAAGTAGAAATCAAGCCTCAGGTTGACAAATATACCATCGACGGAAGCGACGTTATTATCTTAGCCGAAGGTCGTTTAGTAAACTTGGGTTGTGGTACAGGTCACCCTTCTTTTGTAATGTCTAACTCTTTCACCAATCAGGTATTGGCACAGTTGGAATTATGGCAGCACACGGACAAGTACGAAAATAAAGTATACATGCTTCCTAAGCATTTGGATGAGCAGGTGGCTCGCTTGCATTTAGCGAAGATCGGTGTTGAATTGGAAACACTTTCTGAAGACCAAGCTAAGTATATTGGTGTGGAGGTAGAAGGACCATTCAAGCCGGAGTACTACAGATACTAGAATTGTATTTAGCATTAAGCTAAATACAATTAAAATAAGAACGGGGCGATTTACTTGTAGTAAATCGTCCCGTTTTGTTTTCAATAAAAAGGTAATTTATAGTAAACGCTCCAAATAATGTTCGTCAATTCCAAAACTACCTTTCAATTTCTCAATCTCTTTTTGATAATACGCCACATCTACTTTCCGATCATGCTTCTCCCCTACGATCATTACATTTTTTCCCGTATGTTCTGTAGAAATAAATTCAAAGACTTTGGTTTTGTAGCCCTGTGATTCCAGTAGCAAAGCACGAATGGTATCTGTTACAATTTCGGCCTGACGTTCTTTGAGGATGCCGTGATCTAAAACCGATTGTAATTGCTCACTCGTTTTAATGGCTCTCCTAATCTGCTTGTGGCAACAAGGCGCGCAAACGATGAGTTGTGCTCCGGCGGCTATTCCTTTCGCGATGGCATCGTCTGTTGCGGTATCGCAAGCATGGAGCGCAATTAGTATGTCGGTTTGAGGCAAGTCGAAGGTATTGATAAAGCCTTCTTCAAATCTCAAATTGGAAAAACCCACAGTTGTAGCAATATTGTTACATTTTTCAATCAAATCGGGTCGAATTTCTACGCCGATAACTTCCGCGTTTGCCTTTTTGTGGTTTTTCAAATAATCATACAAAGCGAAAGTGAGATAACCTTTACCCGCTCCCATGTCTACAACGCTTACTTTTTCTTTGGTTAACAATGCTTTTTCCTCTTTCAACAGCCCGTCAATAATTTCTATAAACTTATTGATTTGTTTGTACTTATCTCCTTTATCTTTTTTGATATTTCCTTGAGTATTAGTGACGCCTAAGTGTTGCAGATAATCTGTTTTCCCTACTAAGTGATTCTTTGTTTTATCGTGTGATCTAGTAGGCCTTGTTTCAAAAGTAGGAGATTTTTGTTTTATCCTAAAAGAACCATTCCCTTGAGATTCTCCACTCCAATCAGCAGTAGTTGTGAATAGATTATAGATCATAAATTGATCTAACATTAAACGTTCTACCTCTTTATAAGCCTCTTCTAATAAAAAATTCTTAGTTACATCTTTTCGCTGATGGCGATAGACAAAAGAAAGGTGAGCTGCATTTTTTATCGTTACTAATTTGATTAGTACTTTTTTTAGATCAGAGGATTGATCTTTATTTTTACTAAGTGTAAAACGGACGAAGTTGTCCCTTTCGATGCTTGTTTCTAAGTGCTGTATAAAAGTGTTTTGGTTCAATATTGTGTGGTTATTATTGAATGCAGCACCGTTATTCCTAAAAGATATTGCGGTGCTGCATTTATTTCGTTTTAGATGTTCTTCAACAAATCCTGCTGCCGTTGAGCAAATTGGAAAGCCTCCAACATCGTTAATGAAAGTGCTTCTTCCAGATTTCCATAACTCTTGTTATAATCCTTCTGGCTCCTACGAATCACCTCCAAAGCCTCTTCTCTACCGTAAACTGCTGCGATTTCGCATTTCGGCGCTTCTCCAGGTAATTGCTTGTAAGTTAAGAAATAATGTTGCAATCTATTGAGAATAGTGGTTGGCAAGTCTTTAATATCTTTCCAGTGACCATAAACTTGGTCGCTTTTCAATACCGCAATAATTTTATCATCCGCCTCTCCATTGTCCAACATTCTAAAACCACCGATTGGAATAGCGTGGACAATGATGTTACCGTGAGTTACCTCTCTTTCCGTCAATACGCAAATATCAAGTGGATCATCATCTCCTATGATATCTTTTCGTCCTGTTTGTTGCATACAGTAATCAGCGACTTCCTCTTTACAGATGGTTTGAGGGATAAAGCCATATAATGCTGGTACAATGTTAGAAAACTTTTGAGGTCTGTCTATTTTCAAATAACCTGTCGTTTTATCGACTTCATATTTTACCGTATCAGACGGAATTACTTCGATAAAGGCAGTCACCTTTTCAGGTGCATCTGGTCCAATATCTATTCCATGCCATGGATGCGATTTGTACCGCAATCCTATCATTTTCCAAATCTTATTAAAAGCTTCTTTACTCATTATATAGTTTTTTAGGTTCTTTTACTTATTCATTGTTTTTAAGATAAAATACGAACACTCAAGGAATAAGCTAAAGGTCCTGTTTTTTATAAATTCAAGTGCAAAAGTACGACAAATATAACTTCGATGCAGGTTCCGGTTTTTCTTTTTGGATGAGTACCTTTACGCAAAATAAAAACCCACATTTAATGTCTACTAAAGAACAAACACTTAGCTTTTCACCACTTATTATAGGAACTATGCGTCTTGGAAAATGGGGCGTACAAATGAACAGTAAGCAACTTGAACAATTTATTGATGGTTGTCTTGATCTCGGCCTTCGTGATTTTGATCATGCAGATATATATGGTGATTACACCGAAGAAGCCGCTTTTGGTGCTGTTTTACAAAAGCGTCCTGAACTAAGAAGCAAAATACAATTGACTACAAAGTGCGGAATTAAAATGATAACTCCCAACAGACCTACCCATCGAATAAAGTCATATGATTCCGGGAAAGCACATATTCTAGCTTCTGTAGAAAACTCGCTTAAAGCCTTACATACGGACTATCTGGATTTATTTCTCTTACACCGCCCTGATTTCCTAATGCATCCTCAAGAAGTAGCAGAGGCCTTTGAACAATTGAAGAAAGAAGGTAAAGTTCGTCACTTTGGTGTTTCTAATTTTACTACTAGCCAGCTGAACATGCTACATCAGTTCACACCACTAGTGAATCATCAGCTGGAAATATCCTTATCTCACCTAGCTCCATTTAAAGATGGTAGTCTGGATCTATGTCTTCAACTAGGCATTAAACCAACAGCTTGGTCTCCTTATGGTGGAGGAAGTTTACTTAAGGATACTGAAAATCCGATTTTACTTCACACACAGCAAATCGCTAAAAATCTGGCTAAAAAATACGACGCCACGATAGATCAAATCATGCTCGCCTTTTTAATGCGCCATCCCTCAGGTATTATTCCTGTTTTAGGAACTACCAAAATCAAAAGGATTCAATCCGCACTACAAGCTTGCTCCATTACTTTGACTAGAGAAGATTGGTACGAACTGTGGCAGGCTTCTACGGGAGTCGAAGTCCCCTAATAAGAAATGAGAACAAATAAATTAAAAAACCTTCAACCGCTATAATTCACGGTTGAAGGCTTTTTTTAAAGCTATTCTTTCTTTTTAATACTACCCCTTACTCAGAATCTTTATATCCACACGTTGATTTCTCCGTCTATT
>CAZDTI010000678.1:0-3843 GCA_964508085.1 uncultured Saprospiraceae bacterium
CATTTCTATACCATTCAAAAACATAACCGTCATCGGTATTCAAAGCATGTAAAGTCGGAATAGGGAATCCGGCAGTTACACAAAAGAAGTTAAATCCAGAGTTTGTAATACTAATTTCTGGTTCGGGCCAGGCATCAATTTCAAAGGTGCTCTGTCCTTCACAACCTATATTATTAGTCACTACCAATTCGTAATAGCCGGGACCTAAATTAGGAGTAGCGGAAGTAGAAACCTGATTTCCACTTTCATTTCGCCAGCTGTAAGTCGCAAAAGATTCTACCGTACTAACGCCGCCCGTTTCCCCTGGACACAATTGAGCAGGATGATTGACTGTAGGGCTTGGAAAACCACCAATATCTACAGTAATACTTTCACTACTTCCACATAAAGCGACACTGATATCTGCGGTTCCTGCCGCATGCCAAAGCACTTCCACTACGTTTGAGCCTTGTCCGGATAACAATGTACCCGCATCAGGTGGACTGATCTCCCAATTGTAAGTTGCGTTCCCAACTTCGTTAGCGGTATAGCTTTCTGTTCTTTCCATGCAAGTTGCATCTGGTCCTTGCAATCCTATATCCGAAATAGCATCGACTGTCATGGTATAAGGTTGGGATTCACAAGCGAGGCCATCATTGCTAAGTTGCTTTACCGTTAAGGTATATGGCGGGCTCATTCCCCATTGTACATTAATGGTTTGCCCAATAGTTTCTGAAAGGACACCGCCATTGTTTATTTCCCAGTAGTAGGAAACGTTTCCTTGATTGGCCACAGCCGTATAGGTATAATATTCACCTGGACAAATGGCATTCAAACCATCAATGTCGGTCAAAGCAGGAGGTCCGGCTCTAACATTTACATAAATGGTATAATCCGAATTACAATAGCCCGCTTGATTTGCAGGCGTCGCCACCAATCTATACTTCCCTGGAAGCAAAGGCCAAAATACTTCTAAGCTCTGTGCATTGTTCGCTGTTGTAACAACATTCTCCGCCGGGTCATAAACTGTCCAATTACAATAGACCGAATTATTCTGAATGGCATCAAAAGCAAAATAGGAACTACTCCCATCTTCACAAGCTTCTATAGCTCCTGCCAAATAATACTCTGGTGTCAGCGATAGATCTTTATGACTTTCTCCCCCGCAATCGAGGAAGCAATTTTCGTAAACACAATTCACCCAAAGGTCATCACTGAAGTTTGGTGGAATATCCCATTTCACGGTTATGGAATTTGTAAATTCTCCGGATTTTATTTCGCCTCCATCTGCTACCGTCCAATTGTAGGTCGTCCCTGTCCATAGTGGCAATGAATAAATCGTGACATCTCCGGGGCAAATTTTACCCGGACCGTCAATCGGTGTACCATCTTGGATGATGGGGATTTGTTCTGTAGTTGGTTTGTTACAATAATCGCCGTTACAATTCGCAACGGAAACACTGACTTCTCCCATTGGACCATTGCCCCAAGCTACGGTGACAAAATTATCGGTTGCTCCTCCACCGGAAACTATAGTTCCATTTGCGCTAAGCGTCCAATTAAAATTATTACAATCCGCAGAAGTAGTGTACGTCTGTTCAATATTAGCACAAGTAGTCCCATTACAAATAATTTCTGGAAGTTCAGAATTCGCAACAATGATTTGTAAACTGACCGTGTCAATACAGAAACATTCGTTACGGGCGATAAGCAAAACTTCATACTGACCACTTTCGCTATAAGCATAACTGAGTTCTTCCGCAGCGGTAGAATAGCCATCTCCTAATTCCCAGACATAATTATCTGCCTCTGAACTGGCGTTTTGGAAATGAATCGTTTCTCCTTTACAAAGAATAACAGTGTTATTTATTGCAGGTGGATCGGTGATAATCCGCGCATCAGGTTCTGGGATGATGTCGATGCAGAGGGAGCCTTCACCAGAGCAAGTCGCAGGGGCAGATTGATCACAAGGCAATTCTATGCAATCTGTACTTGTACAGCCATTTACATCCGTTAAGGTTACACAATGATTTCCTGCTAATAAGCCTGTGGCGCTGCTTAATCCAGTAGTATTATTACTCCACAATGCTGTTCCCGCCCCGCTAACTACGGCGTTCAAGGCACCGTCCGCATTATAACAACTGGAAGGTAATTCGTCAATGGTTAGGTAAACATGTACGAAGCAAAATTCACTGATTGACACTTCGACGCAGTCAACGGCAAAGCAACCATTATTATCCACTACAGTTACGCAATATGATCCAGTGGGAAGACCAAAAATTTCCTGAGCATCTTCACCATTTCCCCAGATATAAGTATAAGGTGGACTTCCTCCCAATACCTGAACACCAGCAGATCCGCTACTACTTCCATTGCTGGTAGGACTACTCATGAAAGCATTAACCGTCATTTCATCCGACAAAAATATACGGAAGTTGGCCTCGACAGAACAGTTATTACTATCCGTAATGGTGACCGAGTAGAGCCCTGGGGCAAGTCCAGTCGCATTGCTTCCTCCTCCCGCTAGTGGAGACCATTGGTAGTCATAAGGAGGAGCACCGCCACTCACGACTAAATCAATAGCACCATTAGCGTCCTCACAATAGCTCTCTTCAACTAAAGCAGAAGAGATGAAAGGACCACCTGTGCAGCCTGGAATGACTTCGGGTATAGTTACAGTGCAAACCTCTGTAAGACCATTATTATCTGTAACGGTCACCATACAATCTCCCGAAGCTAATCCCAGTGTTTGGGGGGCTGTGCTTCCATTACACCAGAGAAAACTATAGGGTCCTGTTTCACCATCAACAAATAACCTGGCAGTTCCCGATCCACCATTGGGTGTTGAAGAAGAAAGAGCTGTACAATGCAAATTGAAAGCCCCACTTATCGCACCGGCATTGACAGAAATCTCCCCGACTCCCGGGTTCCCCCAAGTCACTGTAAGTAAATTGTTATCTACTTCATAACTTTCAGCGCCAAGCACCTGCCATTCCAAGTCTAATCCCTGACTCCCAGGGACGGTATATGTAATGGTACTGTTAGCACAAGTTTTATCACAAGCCGCATCATCGTTGTTATCAGGGCAGGCAGCCAGAGAAGTAGAGACGATCTCCAGTGGGTAGTTGGAAATAATTTCTACTCCTATCGAAAGGGTATCCACCGTTCCAAAACAATCATAGGCTTCAAGATAAATTTGGGTATTACCAGCGGGAAGACCATCCGCACAAAAATCAAAGGAAGTACCTGACCATTGGTATCCTCCAGCAATCCAGGTAGCTTCACAAATTTGAGCACCGGTTGTTGCTATGGCGGTAAAAGTGGCACACTCTCCTACGCAAAGTTCGGTAGGGCCTTCGATTGCCAGGTTTAGTGATTGGCTAAGGATCTCTACGCAATCCTCAACAGTGCAGCCATTATCATCAGTAACTATTACACAATAATACCCTTCAGCCTGAGCAATTATCTCTGGGCTTGTTTCACCAGTATTCCACTCATAAATGTAATTTCCGGTTCCTCCGTTTACGTAAGCCATAAGAATAGGTGGCCCTCCTCCATTTAATACCTCAATAAAGACTGTGGGAGTAGTTGGCTCACTCACTGTAAAGCAAGCCTCCGCAGTACAGCCCGCGAAGTCCGTTACCGTAACACAATAAGTACCCGCAGAAATATTAGTGATGTCTTCTACACCTGAAAGGGAATTGTTCCATTCAAAAATAAATGGAGGGTTAGGGCTATCTACTGTAATATCTATGCCCCCTCCAGAGCCCCCATTACAATAGACGTCGTAAACAACTCCTGTTATTGTAACTGGACAAAGTGATTCTTTGGAAGGAGTATCTGCACTATTGTTGCTGTAAGCAG
>CAZDTI010000679.1:0-3832 GCA_964508085.1 uncultured Saprospiraceae bacterium
TAGTATTTCGTACTTTTGCGGAAATTTAAAAAACTCATACAACATGGAGAAAATAGATGCCTTAAATCAAGTCGCAGAATTTCATAAAACTTTCAAACACCCTATTTTAGAAGAGCCTACTATTCCTGATGCAAAACGCTGTGCTTTGCGGGTTTCGCTCATTGCGGAGGAATTAAAGGAACTGGAAGAAGCCATTGCGGATAATGACATGGTGGAGATTGCAGATGCGCTTTGTGATATTCAATATGTACTGTCGGGAGCCGTATTGGAGTTTGGTTTGGGAGATAAATTCAAAACATTATTTGATGAAGTTCAGCGCTCTAACATGAGCAAGACTTGTAAATCATTAGCCGAAGCAGAAGCTACGCAGGCGCATTATAAAGCAACGAAGGAAGTCGAATCTTATGTGAAGAAAGAGGGGGAGCACTACCTTGTCTTTAGAGCTGAGGATAATAAGACCTTGAAGTCGATTAATTATTCACCAGCGGATTTGAAATCAATTTTGGATTCCTAAAGAGGCATAAAAAAACTCCGTAAGGAGTACCTACGGAGTCGAAAAAACGAAGCTAGTTTATACGAGTGTGCAATCTCATTTGATTGCGCGTTCTTTATATTCTTTGGTGTCTAAGGAATCTGCTTCTTAATTCCTAAAATCTATATCTTAAACCGGTGATCAAACCAGCGGTAATGTATTTTTGCTCGACCATATAATTCGATTGCGTCATTGGGTCGAGATAGTAGCGCATATGTGGCTCCATCATAAATTGCCAGTGTTCGTCTAAATTGATGTACATTGCTAGAGAACCGTAGACACTAAAGTTCAATCTTTTTCTAAATGCTGGATAAGTATCTCTGGCATCTGAGCTGAATGTAACTGGTCTTAATTCAGGCGATAAGAAATCTCCTTTTTGTCTGGAAATCAAGTTGGCATAAATACCAGAATTCACAGAAAAGGAAAGTTTCTTAAAATTCAATTCATAACCTAACAATAAAGGCACATCTAACATTCTGTAACTATTGTAGGTCGTTATGTACTGTGTCCCGGCCTCTATAATCGTGTCTACACTAATCAGTGTTCCATTATTATCATACACTTTCCGCACATCTTCTACAGTACGTTCTTCCTGATATTCAAATTTTTCATTAATCTGACTATAAACGATACCCGTTCTTGCAGATAAACCATAATTAGAAACCACAGAGAATCTCAGCCCTGTACTAAAAGAAAGCAATTGTGATTCTGTTGCTCTTCTATCATCAGCATAACGATCATATGCTTCTTCTTTAGATTCCAATTCGCGAAAAGCGATATCTGGCGAAACGTAAGCGTCTGCATAGAAATGCAATTTCAACCATTTCCCGAAAGTGGCGCATTTAGGATCTTGTAGTAAGGACGGCCAATCGAGTTCTCTCTCTTCAGTATTCAAAGGATTTAATTCTTTTGAAGATAAATCTAAAGCAGTGAATGAAGTTGCTTTTAGGTCAACGATGTCAATTATTGCTTCGGTAGAAACCTTTGTTTCTCCTGTTTGCTTACTAGATGCCTCTATATTTACATCTGTTGCCTGAGCAGTTGAAAAAATTGATGTTTTTTGGTTTTTTGTAGTATTTGTTGGTTTTGCTAATGTGCTGCCCTTAGTATCTGTCTCTGTATTCTGCTTAGCTTTTATCGTATTTTTAGCTGTAGTTAAACTAGAGCCATCTGAATTATCGTTTGTTTTAATGATGTTAGTACTAAGGTCTTCGTCTTGATCAATTGCATTCGCCAAGGTTTGTTCTTCATTTGAAGTCAAAGCGATATTTGTAGCGGAATCCGCATCTCTACTCGCGTCCACTGTTGAAGTTGAGGTTGAGCTTGAAATACCCTCTTCACCAGCTCCTAAATAAAAGAAACCGGCCGACAACAAAGCTAGGCAAAGAAATCCGCCTCCCATCCACCAAAAGATACCTCTATCTTTTTTCTTATCCACCGGAAGTTCTGCTTCTATGGCCTCCCACAAATGATCTGGAGAAGCAGAAGCATGATACTTCAACTTATTGCGAATAATCCGATCTGTTAGCTGCTCTTTTTTCATGCAGATATTTTGTTTCTTTCCTTTAACATTTCTTGTAATAACCGTCGTGCTTTTACCAATTGGGAGCGAGACGTACTTTCCTTGATCTCTAGCCGCTCTGCGATTTCTTTATGGCTATAGCCTTCGACTATATATAAATTGAAAACAATCCGGTATCCATCAGGCATTTGTGCAATCAAATTCATCAACTCTTCCTCTCCTAAATTTGCAATCGCTTTCGGCTCCATCGATCCTTCCTGGTAAGATTCCAGTCCGATTTGTTCTTTTTGAACAGAACTTTTTTTGTAATTTTTCAAAGCGGTGTTCACCACTATCCTACGCACCCATCCTTCAAATGACCCTTCGAATTTGAATTTTTCTATATTCTTGAAAACTTTTATCAAGGCATCTTGCAAAATATCTTCTGCCTCCATCTCATGCCTGGTGTATCTCCTGCAAACGGACAGCATCAGACCTGAGTACCTTTCAAACAAGGCACGCTGACATTGGCGGTCATTTTGGATACACCCCTTTATGATTTCCAGTTCTGTCACAGAAAATGTTTTGGTACTCGTAATAGCCTATTACATAAGGCTTTTAAATTTGCTTCACTTTGGAAAGTTCGAAAACGATTGAACTTTATTCTGTTCTTGACCCTCTCCTTTAAGAAATAAACGGTATCGAATAAAGTCTACTTATATAACCCCTAATCTACCGCATTCGCTGCAAAGGCATGTAAGTTATATTTGTTAGAAAGTTAGCAATAAAATTGCGAATATCTGCCATTTCAGTTTCAAAAATTCGTATTTCGGTCTTCGTTTTGGCTAAACACCCCTGTTGACTATCAACAACTTAAGTAAGTTATCCACATACCAACAGGCTTTTCCACAGAGTTACCAACATATTTATTCACAGGTGGAAATCGTCCCTGCATTAACAACTCCTACCGCTTGAAAACTTTGTATTTCCCCAGCTGCTCCGGTTTGCACATCTACTCCCGTCATAGTAAGGTCTTCATTCGTACAGGCATCTATGTAAGTTGTAAAACTTCCATCTGCTTGCGCGAAAAGCACATGACTTTGGTCTCCTAACTGAATATGTGCATATCCTAGAGGCACTGCAGCACCTTGACAATCAGCTAAGCTTCCTCTCAATTCAATCATATTGGCATTTGGGGATTCTACATTTAGCGTTCCCAATTCCGCGTTGCCTGAATAAGGACCGATTTCGCCTTCGTACATCAAATTTCCACAATGGCCCGTTATCTGAAGCGAAAGCACCTGATTAGCTGCTATAGTAGTTTCCAGAAACCCGGTATTATCCGTCGTTCCATATGCGCAAGTTCCCGATCCAAGCACTGTAATTTCAACAGTAGCATTTCCGTAAGGAACATTATTTGGCGTTAGGAGTAAACGTGTTGACAAGTTTAACATCGGGTATGGAATGGCCCAGTTTAAGAATTGAGCATCTCTCATCGGGGTGCTATAATAATCGTTGTTTTTTGTTGCAGAACCGTTTGGTATCCAGTATCCATTTTCCGCATCAAAGGACCAAACAGCAATAGAAGACGGAGCGCTATTCAATTGATCTTCCGCTATAGGAATTAACAGCGTAGCCAAATCAGCATTTTTAATTTCTAATAAGCCTCCAGCCTCGTCCTTCAATTGCAACGCCATCATACCATAGGTTGCTAAAGACTGCCAATTCCCAGCGTCATCCAAGGCGGTCAAACTACCAGGCATCAACAGATCCAAGCCAGTTTGACTGGGTTCCAAAAA
>CAZDTI010000680.1:0-3825 GCA_964508085.1 uncultured Saprospiraceae bacterium
AGTTGTTTTTGTTTTGTCCGTTGAAGTTGTTCGCAGTTGTTTTTGTTTTGTCCGTTAAATTAGCCTGTCATTCCAAGCGAGCAAATCGAGTCGACCTTGTCATTCCGAGCGAGGGAGGCACGACCGAGTCGAGGAATTACTTAATCATTCCCTTCACAACCAATAGCTCCACTTGAATTGCATCATATCTAACATCATTTTCATCTAATAAAGATGCAGCTGTTTCTAAAGCGTCGATTGCTTTTTCATATTGCTTATCAAAAGCATATTCTGTAGCAGTGAAGTAGTGAACAGTAGCCATATTTGCTCTTTCAGAGCTGCTAAGCTGCTCCATCAATTTGTTTTGCTTAACCGTGATGAATTTTCTTTTTGAAGTATGGTTGTATTTTACTTTACCTTCTTGCTTTCCTAATTTCCAATTGGCCCAAAAACCGTCACCATCGTTGAATTTGAATAAGCCTTCTTTTACTAAAAATCCGTTATACCAGTTACCGGTCAGGATCGCTCCATTTGGAAAAGTCATCATTCCTTTTCCGTGACGCTTTCCTTTCTTGTATTTACCAGCGAAACGTGCTCCTCCTGCTGTGTTGAAGATACCTTGACCGTGTGCTTTTCCGTTTTTCCAGCTTCCTTCATAAGAAGCACCTGTTGTAAAGGTGATGTTCCCAAAACCCTGTAATTTGTCATTTTCGTATTCTCCTTTGTATACTGTACCGTTAGCCCAGATGTAAGTACCCATACCATTCATCAATCCTCTTTTGAATGTTCCGATGTACTGATCACCATTATCCAGTAACTGTGCACCTTTTCCGTGACGGAAACCCTCTGCAAAATCACCTTCATAATAGCTGCCATCAGGCCAAGTCTGCTCACCGTAACCGTGTGGTAATCCATTTTGAAATTCGCCTTCGTAAGAACTACCGTCTGACCAAGTGCAGCTCCCTTCGCAAGAATTCTCACTTTTAGGACATGAAGAATTTAAAATGCGGGCGATACCAGCTTTAGAAGAGTTGATTTTTGGAGCAATAGCTGCGAAAGAAGAGAAAGTAAACAAGCAAAAAGTAATCAAGAGGATCGTTTGAGAAATTTTGTTTGTTAATGTCATGAGATTGTAATTTTGGTGATTCTGAAAATTGTAAAAAGGAGGCTTGTAAGTGGTAAAAAACTGTAAGTCGTAAAAAATGTAAGATTCGTTATCGTGGAGGGAATGAAGAAGGAAAAGTTTCTAAAAAGGGGAGGATTTAATCGTCCTTGTTTTTTGTGGGAGAAGTTGTAGTGGGGGGGTAGCGAAGCTCGTAAGAGGAGTGAGCGTTTTGTGCGGGAAGCGTGTGGTTGTTTATTTCGCTATTGATAACACAAAGATAAGCCAGAATACCCATGCTAGACAATGCATGAAAGCCAGTATAAAATTGATGTAAATAAAATGTTATGTTTTAAAGACTGGAAAGGAGTAAGATAAGTATTAGCATAGAAGATATGCTGAAGTGATATACAAGATTGAGGGTACTAAAAAAAGTAAGGCTGTATCTTTCGATACAGCCTGTAGGTATAAAACTGTTACTGAAAATGGTTGAAATAGTGCGTGATTAGTATATCTGCTACTATTGTGTGTAATATAGGTAGCGATTCTAAACCTGGCTGTTGGCCTTTACAGGCCTTGCTTCAATTTGGTGCGATTTAAAATTATATCTCAGTAGGGGAGTAATATACTCGATATGCTTTCTCATTTTGCAAGGACTATACCAATTCGATTCCCAATAACCCAGCAACGACGCCATATATCGCTTATTTTGCATGTGTTGGGGGAACCGCAACGGGACAAAGAAGCGTTACCTTTTTGGATAGGGCATGCACGGTCGTTTTATTCTCAAGGTGGGGCCGTATTGAGAGAGGCGGTTTTATCGAATATTATAGATTAACTCACACTGGAGCCAAAAGAACTCAAAGCTATCGTACTATCGTCGTACGTTCGTTCTGTGGCCTCTGTGCTCAGTGAGTAATCCTCGCAATGGTTCATGTAATTAGAACGATTCATGACCTAAGACTTCGTTGAGTCTGTGCAGTAAAAAATAAAAGGAGGAACGCCACCCCTCATTTGTTTCCATAAAAGAAATTTAATCCCTAACTTTGTATCCCGTAATGTAAAATCCCTTCTGGGTCGTTTTAATCAATATTTTTTATGACAAAATACATCTTCGTTACGGGCGGTGTCACCTCTTCTTTGGGGAAAGGCATTATTTCAGCTTCTCTTGCCAAGCTTCTTCAAGCGCGTGGCTATAAAGTAACCATCCAAAAGTTTGACCCTTATTTGAATGTCGATCCCGGCACACTGAACCCTTATGAGCATGGCGAATGTTATGTAACCGAAGATGGTGCAGAAACAGATCTAGACCTTGGACATTACGAACGTTTCCTAAATAGACCTACCTCTCAGGCGAATAATGTGACTACTGGCCTCATTTACCAGACGGTAATCGAGAATGAACGACGTGGTGATTATCTGGGGAAAACGGTTCAGGTCATCCCGCACGTAACTCAGGAGATCAAAAGAAGGGCACAGCTCCTCGGTTCTACCAATGAATATGATATTGTTATTACCGAAATTGGAGGTACTGTTGGGGATATTGAGTCATTGCCTTATTTAGAGGCCTTGCGTCAATTACGATGGGAACTTGGCCGAGACAATTGCATGGTCATTCATCTTACCTTGGTTCCTTACCTAAGTGCTGCCAAAGAATTAAAAACAAAGCCAACCCAGCATTCTGTGAAAGAACTCATGACCAGTGGTATCCAACCAGACATCCTGGTTTGTAGAACGGAGCATCCAATAAACATGGATATCCGTCGAAAGCTGGCCCTGTTCTGCAACGTAGAAGTAAGCTCAGTCATAGAAGCCATTGATGCAGAGACGATCTACGATGTGCCCATCTTGATGTATAAGGAAAAGCTGGACGCTACGGTGATCAATAAACTTCGTCTGAAAGATAGACAGGAACCAAATCTTAATAAGTGGAAGTCCTTCCTAAAGCAACTGAAGTCGCCATATCGGGAAGTCCGTGTTGGCCTGATCGGAAAATACAACGAATTACAGGATGCTTATAAATCGATTTACGAATCATTTGTTCATGCAGGAGCCGTTAATGGCTGCAAAGTCATCGTTGACGCCATTCATTCTGAAGAATTGGAAACGAACGAAGCCGCTATTGCTAAAAGATTGAAAGGACTTGATGGTATTTTAGTTGCTCCAGGCTTTGGAGAAAGAGGAATCAGTGGTAAATTGAAATCCATTAAATACGTTCGGGAAAATAAAATCCCATTTTTTGGAATTTGCCTTGGTATGCAATGTGCCGTAGTAGAGTTTTCTCAAAATGTATTGAAATTAGAAGGAGCCTCTTCGGAAGAAGTAAATCCTAAAAGCGAGCATAAAGTCATTTATTTGATGCCGGATCAAATCAGCATCTCCAAAAAAGGAGGTACGATGCGATTAGGTGCCTACGATTGTACCCTGGAAATTGACTCACTTGCAGCAAAAGCTTATGGTCATACTAATATCAGCGAACGTCATCGCCACCGTTATGAGTTTAATAATGAATATAAGGAGTCCCTTGAAGCAGCAGGTTTGAAAGCTACAGGTGTGAATACTCAAACCGGTTTGATAGAAGTGGTAGAAATGGAGAACCATCCTTGGTTTGTTGGAGTGCAATTTCACCCAGAGTTAAAGAGTACGGTAGAAGTTCCTCATCCTTTGTTTGTTTCTTTCGTGGATGCTTGCGTGAAATATCAAGATCAGGGTAAGAAGGAGGGAATTGTTGAGGTAGTACAGTA
>CAZDTI010000681.1:0-3797 GCA_964508085.1 uncultured Saprospiraceae bacterium
CATGAGCTACGCCTTTGTCAAGATCTGCTCCTTTTGAAATTAAATACTCCACTACCTTTACTTGTCCTTCTTTACAAGCCACAATCAAAGGTGTTCCGACATGTGCAACTCCTCTATCAAGATCAGCACCGCCTTTAATTAAATTTTTGACCACCTCCATTTTTCCATCACTAGCTGCTACCAATAGCGGCGTTCCGACATGTGCCACGCTTTTGTCAAGATCTGCCCCTTTCGAAATTAAAAGCTCAATCATTTTAGCTTGTCCCTTTTCCGCTGCAACAATCAGAGGAGTCCCAACATGAGCTACGCCTTTATCTAAATCTGCTCCTTTGTCAATTAATAGTTTGGCAATTTCTAAATCTCCCTTTTCCGCCGCAATCAATAAAGGGGTTCCTACATGAGCTACGCCTTTATCTACAGCTGCTTTTTTTGATAGCAAATATTTTACTACTTCAACTTGTCCTTTTTTAGCTGCAACAATTAGCGGCGTTCCGACATGAGCCACACCCTCATCAACATCTGCGCCTTGAGCAATCAATTGCTTAACCGTTTCTAATTCTCCATGTTTTGCTGCGACTAGTAAGGGTGTGCCAACGTGAGCCACTTCTTTATTCATATCCGCTCCTTTTGAACTTAAATATTTTACAATTTCTGAGTGTCCGTTTTTAGTGGCTAGAATTAGAGGTGTGCCAACATGCGCTACACTTTTATCAAGGTCAGCTCCATTCGAAACTAAATATTTGACCGTTTCCAAATGGCCATTCTTAGCAGCACAGATTAAGGGCGTTCCTACGTGGGCTACTTTGTCATTAACCATGGCTTTCTTTGAAATTAGGTATTTGACCGTTTCCAAATGTCCATTTCTGGATGCAACTATTAACGGTGTTCCCACGTGAGCTTCATTCATATTTACATCGGCCCCTTCCGAAATTAGTAGTTTTACGATATCCAAATGACCATTAGTAGAGCCTTCGATTAAAGAAGTACCAACATGTGGAACTCTGGAGTCAACATCCTTTTTACTTGTTTTCAAATACTTAACAATGTTTAAATGACCTTCACGAGCAGCAATGGAACGGGCAGAACCCCAGTGCTTCACTAACGTATTGGTTTTTGCTCCTTTTGAAACCAAGTACTTTACAAACTCGATATTACCATCTTTTGCAGCGGCCATTAATGGCGTCTCATTGCTTTTTCCATGGAAGTTGACATCTGCTCCCTCACTGATTAAGAGTTTTGCAATTTCGAAATCACCAATTCTACCTGCTGCTACTAATGGTGTTTGAGCGCGTAAAACATTCCAGGTTGTATTACCTTCTCTGAAGACTTCATTACCAGGGTCTCTTACTACGCAATTCGGATCTACAGTTGCTAACAATTTTCTTACATCTGCTATGTTTCCTTTTCGCGCAGCAATAAGTAAAGTTTCACAATCATCATCGAACGGTAGGTCTTGGTCGAAACTATTAGTCGTTATTTTAGTGTTGTCAAAATCGGCCATGCCTTTTCTTCCTTGCAAGACTGCTAGCACCTCTTCAATGTCAAGATCATTATAAGTAGAGAAGACTTTGTAGGTTTCTCGTTTTTGCGCTACCGTTTTTGTTTCTAAATAGCTTATCGTTTCTATCATCTCTACTCTTTGAGCAAGGCTAATGTCTTCAAAAGTGAATGTTATCAGGACATCTTTAAGTTCTTCAACATCGCTATATTCTACTTGAAATTCAAAGTCTGTTAATCCTTCATCGTTATTGCTTAATGCTTTTGCTAGTTTTTCTTTTTCATCAGCAGTAAAATTTTCAAAAGAATCTGCTTCTTCCAATTCTTCTAGGGTTTCTAAAATATCTAGAACTTCTTCCTGTTCGCTTTTGTCTAAATCCGCTATGACGTTTAAAGCATTAAGGTTTTCACTGTCAGAAGAGCTTAATGGTTGCTCAGAGGTAGAAGAGGTAGTGGGTGTTATTTGATTGGGGTTGTCAGAAGGCTCGTCGGCCAATGCCTCTTCAGGCTTTATCGTGTCTTTCAATAAACGTAATAGTTCTTTTTTTTCTGTTTCAGAAAGCTTGCTGTAGTTTTCTAAGAAGCTCGCAATATCTAATTTTTCATTCTTTGTTTCTTCTGTTTTATCTAGGTGGTTTTCATTCAACGAAACAGAGGCCGCATTCATTTCGTTTGCAATAGCAATGTTAGGTTTGTTTATGAATAAGAGTAGCGTAAATACCAAAGGAGCAATGAAGGCATACTTCCAAAGGCTTTGGGGGTTTGATTTTTTGGCGCTTATTTTCATGATTCTTTGTTTTATGAGGGATTGATTATAATTGGTGGTAATGGTCAGTGGCATACTGTAAGCCGCAACCTTTAATAAATTCATTTGGTAACTTTCTTTCTCGACGGCTTCTCCATTTATTAAGATATCGTCGGTTTGGTATTCAATATTTTTTTCTACTTCTTTTCGGAATAACCACATCAAAGGATTGAACCAAAGAAGGATCACGGCGATTTCGGAAAGCAATAAATCAACACTGTGTCTTTTTCGTACATGAATTTTCTCATGCGCTAGAATTTGCTCATAAGTATCGTAGTCGTAGCTTTCGGGATTGATGAAAATGTATTTAAAGAAAGAGCAAGGCTCTGTCATTGCAGGAGAATTGATAATGGTATTATCTGTATCCTCAATTTTATCGGTACTTCTTATTATTTTTAACAATACATTTCCGATTTGGAAAAGGAAATTCAAGAAGAATACTCCGACACCAAAATAATAGATCATTAAAACCCAGTAACGCAGTCCTTTTTGCTTTTTAGGAACCGTTGTTGCCTCCGTAGTTTCATCTTCGACTATTTGTTTAGGAGCCTCAGGGATTTCATTTTGTGTTGTAATTTCGATTGTTGCTTTGGGAGTTTCGAGTGATACTGCTTTCTTTTCCCCTCCAGCTGTTATTACTTCATTGTTTTTTTGGGGTTCCGTTTTCAGAGCCAAAGTAGCACTAGGTGTAGTATCAACAGTTGAAGGTTTGTCAATATGTTTTTCAATTAGTATAGAGATAATTCCCTGTTCATTTACCATTTGAGGTAAGGTGATTAAGGGTAGTGTAAAAGTCATAACCAAGCAAGCCAATAAAAAGGATCTATTGGTAGAAAAGAAACTTTCCCTTTCCAGGAATCCTTTATAGAAACCCAACAAAATGGCTATGACAAGAGAGGCTTTAAGGAGTAATGCAATCATGGCTTTATTGTTTTTTGGATTTAATAATTTTGATCATCTCTTTAATTTCAGCTTCTGAAAACTCTTCCTTCTTTGCGAAGTGACTAAACATTTGCTGAAAAGAATCACCGAAATATTTCTTCTTAATGTCTCCCAAATCTCCATCTCGATATTCTTCAAGACTGACTGCTGGACTATACTGATGCGTATTTCCAATTTTCTCCGATTTAAGAAAATGCTTGGTCACCAGTATTTTTACCAATGTAGCCACGGTATTGTAATGGGGTTTAGGTTCTTTCATCTCAGCGATGATGTCCCGGATAAAAGCGGTTTGTAATCGCCAGACAATTTGCATTATCTGGTCTTCTCTTTCTGTTAATTTTTTCATGCGTAATTTATTTCCTTCTTTGACAAATGACGTGGTTCCTTTAAAAACACGTAATTCATCAAAGAACTTTTATTGATAACGCAAAACTACTAACTATTTAGTAGAAGTCCTAATTTATTAGTAGATATCTACTAATAAATTAGTAGTTGTGGCGTTTTTACCCTTAGAATAAGGCGAAAATAATCTTAGAGCTGGATATAAAAAAAG
>CAZDTI010000682.1:0-3791 GCA_964508085.1 uncultured Saprospiraceae bacterium
AATGGTTTATCGAATTCGAAAACATCCCTAAAGATCTTCAACAGTTTTCTGAAAAGGTAGACCAAAATATGATCTATCAAAACATTTATTACGAAGACCTTATCAAAGGGAAGGTGCTTAAGAAACTAAAAATAACACCGCTTAAGAAAAATGCTTTTAGAGATTATATGAAGAGCATTGGCAAACTCGGGGGACAGAATAAGGTTCCTAGATTGTCTAATGATCGGAAGTTAGTAGATGAGTTATCCGATTATATTTTGTGAGAGCACTAAGTTTATTGTTTAGGCTCAAGCATTCCGCATTTCGATTAATATAAATACAAAGGGCACGAGGTCTTCACTGTTAATTAATAAATCCATCCTATGTCCAGTCGCCATTCCATCAACATCAAAGAAGTCAATCGGAACGAAATTTCGTCTAAGGAAGATTTGCTTGCAGTGGAAGAACCACTGGAAATTCAAATGCGCTGGGAAAGCAATGGTCAAATTAATCAAAAGAGCATTTCCATAACAATGCGCACACCAGGCCATGATCAAGACTTGGCTATTGGGTTTTTATTGACAGAAGGGATTATCCAGAAGATGGATCAAATCGCTACTGTAGGTAGGCCATCCTTTCCAGTTACAACTGAAGAAAATAGAATTTTAGTGGAATTACAGGCTGATATTGAAATGGATATTTCTAAACTGGAGCGGCACTTTTATACCTCGTCCAGTTGTGGGGTTTGTGGCAAAGCTTCTATCGATGCCATTTATGCTACAGGAATTTCAACTTTAGAAACCGAACGCTTTAAAATTGATCATAAAACCATTCATCAGCTACCTGATTTGCTGCGTCAGCAACAAGCTGTTTTTGACGACACCGGAGGTTTGCATGCTGCGGCACTTTTTAGTGCTGATGGAGAATTGGAATTACTACGGGAAGATGTTGGTCGACATAATGCGGTAGACAAATTGATTGGTGCTGCTTTTCAGGAGAATAAATTACCTTTGGCTGATTCTCTTATTCTGGTAAGCGGTCGAGCAAGTTTTGAGTTGATACAAAAAGCTTTAATGGCCGGAATTCCGTTGTTAGCTGCGGTTGGTGCTCCTTCTAGTTTGGCTGTTCAACTAGCAGAAGAATCGGGAATGACCGTTTTAGGTTTTGTTCGATCTGAGCGATATAACATTTATTGTCATCCTCAGCGAATTGTGACAATTTAAAATTAAGGATGGGTCCCAATTTTAACTGATTCTTCAAGACAAGTTTGGCTACAAATTTAATTGTCTAATAATTAAAACAAGGATAATCGACCGCGAAAACACATCACGATAAAACAACATACATTAGTGCTTCTTATTCATTTCCAATGCATTATAACTGAAATTAATATTTATCCATGTCACATTCTCCTTCATAACTGCCCTATTTATTTCATTGGCAATCCTATCTTCGGGACGTCAGTTTATAACACCATCTCAACTGATTATCCCACACAACTTATCATTTTTGACACCTTTTGGATTAAGAATCTCTTTGTAGACTCTTATCAAAAAAGGACTATTTATTATGGTCTCTTTTTCATTTTTTGAGGAAGGGTTAACTACACTTTGATTGAACTACAACAGACCATCCAGGAGGTTGGATCCCTATTAAAACCGGTTTCTAGGGGAGACCGGTTTTATTTTTCAAGAGGGGCCTGCGATATACCAAAACTACAAAAAACTGTAGCTGGTTATATTCAGGCCCCTCTTTTTAAGCAAAGTACTATTGGAAAATAATTTACTTTATAAATAACTTTCCAGATTGCCACTTTCCGTCCTTATCAGCTACCCGGTATAAATACATTCCTCCGGAGAGATCACCTCTTTCCATTTCATGTATCTCTGTTGTTATGTTATCAGCTTGATAAACCACCGTTCCCAGCAAATCAAAGACCTCCATCTCAAATGGACTAGCTCCTCCTTCTGGAAAGGTAAAAACAGTAGTAGTGGACATTGGGTTAGGATAGACGGTAATACCTTCGAGGCTTTGTTTTTCTGGTTCAAATTCTGAAGTAGCGATTGGAAGATGCAGACCTGTTGTATCAAAAACATACATTAAGCCCATCAGCATCATTTCATCACTAGCTGTGGAGCCCCAAGTTACTGGCTCCGGTCCATTATTTAGGTATGTGGCTTGCTGAATGAGGCCATCTGCTAAATTAATTCTGCGCAAAGGATTCATTGTACGTACTGGAATGTGCTGATAATCAAAATAAGGAGATACACAGCCTGGAGCACCATCAGAACAAGAAGCATCATATAGCAAGGCTCCTTTATCGCCATTCGTTTGTCGTTCCCATACTTTATATCCGGTACCGTAAGCATGCGTATGACCACCAATGGCCCATAGGAAAATTTCTTCTGGATAGACTACTTCGTTTTCAAAAGTCACTGTATTACTATTGTTAGGGATGTATATCCAAGGATAAGGAACTAAGGTCGTTTCCATTTGCTGAGCAGCGGTTCCTTCTGGCTGTGTATAAATATTAATATAAGCATCAGCCATATATGGTGTTGCTGCGGAATAGTTGATGTAGTGAGAATTCAAATCTAGTACAATATCTTCATCCCACATGAAAGCAGTTCTTTCGGGTAACAATACTACCGCATTCTCCTGAGCAGTAGTTACAATGTTCAAATTATTATGATCCGTATCTTTACGCAAACCTGGTGCTATTCCTTCCGCATATTCAGAATCACTATAACGATAGACCACGATATGATGAGAGTAACTGGATATCTCTAAATCTACTCTATTTACTTCCAAGTTAGAAGGTAATTCCATATCGTATTTCAGAAAGTATTCTACTTCCGAACCTTCTTGTCCTGCCGGACTTAAAAAGAATGGACCAACTCTGATCTGATAACCTTCACCAACTGGAGGAGCCGGAGGTGGAGCATCAAAAGCAGCTTGCCCTCCAGTATTGTAATAATCAGACAGCAATTGTGGGTCGACTACTTCCCCTTCTTCTGGTGCACCAAAAACGATCCATTGACGAATGAGTTCTTTCTCTTCGTCTGTCAAGGTTTCTTGCCCATTTAATGGCATCGTTTCTCCTTCATCTGCTTCTAAGCTAAGACTTGGTTCTAAGCCATCATTTATTTTATGAAATAGAAAACTCTTTTCTGCTCGACCTGGATAGATGTATTGATAGTCTTTAGCCGCTGCAAAAGGATTCGCAGGAGTAACCCCTACTATATTGTTACGAACATCCAATATTCGCTCCTCATCGCTTGCACCAGCGCCTTCCAAATCAAGACCGGCTTCTGGGCTACTGTGGTCGTGACAAGACACACATTTTTCCTGAAGAAGTTGGTAGACTAAATAGCTCGTAGATTCCTGTGCAGTAAGAATAGAGGTAAAAAAACAAAGTAGCAATAGTGCGTTTAACTTTTTCATATTCATAGATTTTTGCAAATAGTTTTCTACACTGTGAGAGGGCAGCGTATTCTTCCTGATAGAAGACTTGGTAAATTGGAGAGGGGAAACTAATGTGATAACAAGGATAGCTTGTTTGATATACATCAAACCAGTACAATTGTAATATTATAGTTGATAGGTGATTGGAAAGATTCGGTGATAAGCCGAATCCAAAAGTACAAAAAAAGAAAGTGTCATGCTGTTAAAAAAGGAAAATACCCCCAACAAATATTAAAATTCGATTTTATAGGTATTTTTTACAGATGATATTTTTAAATACGTTTCTAATAAAAGGTACTAAGTGAGTTTGTTTGGTCAATAAAATATAGAGTGCGAACTTTAGATCC
>CAZDTI010000683.1:0-3776 GCA_964508085.1 uncultured Saprospiraceae bacterium
GCTTATGGAATTACATCCTAACTAGCTGATTCTCATAACGAAACAACTCTAATGATTAAAAAATTACTTTACTTACGCTTACAAACCATCAGCGTCATCAATAATAAATCCACCGTTGATTTTCTTTAGTTGGTTTGGGGAAATTTGAATTAGGTAAAAGTCATTCAAATTCTTTTTTACTTTTAAGCTTTTCTTTTTCATATCTTTTATTTTTTAGCAGTTAAAAATTAGAGGGGTTTCAAATTCGTTTCTACTAAGTTAAGTGATTGAATCGCTTAAGTAGTTTTTGTGAAGAAAAAAGAGATTGAACGTATTAGATTTGTTTTTTAACGTAACCGTGATTTAACAACTACTGGTCTTTGCCTTGGAGGCAAAACAGATATGACAAGATTAGAGGAGGCGTATTTCTTCTTCAACATTATTTTTCCGTATTACAAATTCACCTAGGATGTTTGATAAGCCGATTAAAAAACTTTCAGTCGAGTGAAAAAAATGGTTAGGATGGGGAATGACTGAGCATTCCCAATGCTATAAAATGACTTCACAAGAAACGTCATTTAAGGCCTTTTATTCAAAAATTATCGCCTTATTCAAAACAAAAAGACAAACTATCTTTTTGGATAGCTTGTCTCTAATTCTAAACACGTTGCACCTCCCTAATAATTCATCGACATCATTTCTAATACTTTTATCCTTCTTTAGGACTGATTGGAATACTAGGATAATATTTCACAGTACGTGCTTCCTTGTAGATTTATTGTTATTAAATAGCCAGAGGCCATACTATAGTTCGGTTAAATGCCAGAGCATTTGCCGAGCGAACGCGGGAAACGCAGACTTTGTGCCAGCGGAAGCCTCCTAAAAATAGCTTTCCTCTCATCAAAATATCGCTTGTATAAAATATTAATTGCTATTTACAAATCTGCATCTGCAATAAATCCACCCTTTACTTCCTTAAGTTGATTCATTGGGATTTGAGATTGAACGAACTGCTTCAGATTTTTCACTTTCTCTTTTGAATTTTTCTTTTCCATAATAGTCATTTTAGTGGTTAAAAAATCAGGTATATTTCAAATTAATTTCTACTAATTTAAGCGACTGAATCGTCTAAGAGACTTTTATTTAGCACAAAGAATATTATCGGAATTCGCATATTATAATTCGATTTCGAATTTGATAAAATTGCCCTCATTACTTCCGGTACCAGCCCAAAAAATTCCAGTTAGCCTTTCTTCACCCGTTCTTTTAGTATATGCAGTATTTAATAAGTTGTGATTTTCCTCATAACTGTAGCCAGTGACTTCGCTTGGAGAGGTATCAATGGTCAAAATAGGTGTTGAACAACTGCTTTCACCAAAAATAGGACCGACGATATCAAGGCCAATACCAGCAGAAGCATATGCTGGTGTATAATCAACGGATAGGGGATGTTCCGCTTCAAAGAAACTAGCTTTGGCCCATAAGGTCTTCGTCCAGTCATTAAAAATATTAAGTGAATTATCTATACCTATTTCACCTATCAATTTGTACTTTTTCCCGCCAATAAAAGTTTTTACCTCCTGATGGAATTTTACTACATCAGACTTTAGGCAAACATCAGGTATTCGACACAACTCCACTTCAATTACTTTTGTATACTTTCTTCCCTTTTCGCAAGGTGGGCAATCCGATACCCATTCAATATCAACTGTTATAATAAAGTCTTGGCATTCTCCAGTAGAGAAGCCATCAATCAAGTAGTCGTGATGCCGAGAAAATGACGTCACCCCCGTTTGTTCCATCACCGTTCCATCTCCCCAATCTATGGTGAGTTTTAAGCCGTAAGGGCATAATCCAGTACCTTTAACTAGGCCATCCAGACTTACTCTATTTGATGTCGCTCCAATCCCAATTTCATGAAGAAGACTAAGATATCCTGAGCACACACTTGGATTAGAATTTGGTCCTACTCCTGTTGGGTTTTGTCTAAAGCTTAAAACTCCTGTGTTTGTATTGAAATAAGATACTTCATCATGCGAACTATGCAAACCGCTTTCTCGCACATCGTTTAATCCTTCAATAGACAAATTCTCTATAATCGCTACTTCACCAAAAATCAGGTATTTATATATCTTACTTCCTACTGCAAACTCTCTTTTTTCATTTAACAAATATTGCATAACTGGATATGCCATATAACCTTCTTCCGATTTTTCATTACCATTGAGAGACATATAGTATGACTCTAACGAAACATAGTTATAGTCATTATTAAAATCTTCTATATTACTAGCTCTTATTACCGGATCATTACTCCAACTTACCCTGAACTGATTATTACTCTCAATGAACGCTCTCAATTCAAATTCGTCATTGAAATGTAACATGCCATTAAAAGAACTAACATCTGATAAAGATCGCGTCGATACATTACCGTTCATCGATAAGTTTTGCTCCTTCGGAGTCGGCTCAATATCTGCTTCATTATTACAGGATAAAATAATGAATAGAGGTAAAATCATTACTAATACTTTTATATATTTTTTCATTATTAAAGTTTTTATTATTAAAATTATTTTTATTGTTTATGTTTAAATTACTAAACACTTTTTAGCATCACTACGCTACCTGTAATCAGATAACATCTCATCTTTTCTGATTCTATAGATACACTTCTAAAGGGAATCTGTCACCACACAGGCATTTCGGTGAAAAAGAATCTTGTTTTTGAAAAGTGTATAGTAGCTTAATGGTTCTTGGTCATTTTATAGTAGGTAGATAAAGGTTCCTACTTACGCGGATAACCGCGAACTAAGAGTACCCTTACACCCATCCTTCTTCCACCTTCCATCTCCAAATCCACTATATATCACGGAACACCGGTTTAATTTACAGTATAAATTCTGTAGCGAACTTTGAGAAACTAGATCATATTCAATAAATAAAGATTAGACAGTACACTCACTTTTCCCTATTTTACGGTATCGTCGCAATAGTTCCCTTGTGCACCTCTACCCATATTTCTTCTGCTTCTGTTTCATCTTCTTTCTTCTTTTTCTTTTGTTTCTCAAGTATCCCTGAAGAGCAGTAATTCCATACATAATCTTCTTCTGACTCTTCATCACAATCTTGGCAATTAAAATTTGACCCACAACTTCCGACATAAAGAAGCCAGTTATACGAATCGGGTAATACCAGTTGATCATTGTACGTTCCATCCCAACGGAGTTCTGGCTCATCTCCTCTTATATTAAAATTAAAATCTTCTTTATCTTCATCAAAAATCTTATTATCCCATCTGTCAAAAATCTGAAGTCGGACATAATTAATTGTAGAAATATCATTATGCATTAAAGAACAATCAGGCTCTGAACCAACTTCAAAGTTTGTTGTATTGAAAGTGATAAAGAACTCTGGATTTGCCTCGTTATCATCATACGGAGAAAAAGCGGTTGGATATGCAGCCTTCCAAGATATGCAAGGAATGTCTATTTCTATCTCATGAATGAGAGAGTTATTGCAATCATTATTGAGGTGAAGTTGAAGTATCATTTTATCATTGCAATCTAGACCTTTATTTCCTATAATTCTATATAGATTCAGCACATTATTAAGAGCAAGAGGCTTGCTATCATCCGCTACACCTAAACTTATCCAATCTTCCGGATTCTCATTAGTAAATAAACGCCATTCATAGGAAGAGTAGAAAAAGGCTTCAACTTTAACATTTACTAAGTTACCTTCACAGTTATCGGATTCAACAGTAGTATTCTCAATCACTGGTGTTATGCCGTTCG
>CAZDTI010000684.1:0-3760 GCA_964508085.1 uncultured Saprospiraceae bacterium
TGAATCCGAGTCAGGCACCGCAGCTGTATGTAACTTATCAAGCGCCATCTGACGTCTTCGGGATGGCGACTGCTTCAGATGATTGTGATGACAGTCCTAATATTACCTTTTCAGATTTGACAAATGGTGATTGTGCCGGAAGTAAAATCAGAACATGGGTTGCCACAGATGCTTGTGGAAATAGTAGTACGGCTACGCAAACACTAAACTTTACAGATAACATTCCTCCGGTGTTTACATTTGTACCAACGCATGTAAATGGGGATTGTGATACAATTACATTTCCACCGACCTTCGGAGATCCTGTATTCGTTGATAATTGTGATGCAAACACTAATCTTACATTTACGGATTTCTTTTATGAAGGAGATGTTAATAGCTGTGCAGATGAGGTAGACTATGATTATCGTCGTCTTTGGGTGGCTACAGATGCTTGCGGCAATA
This sequence comes from uncultured Saprospiraceae bacterium, assembly GCA_964508085.1. Lineage (GTDB taxonomy): Bacteria > Bacteroidota > Bacteroidia > Chitinophagales > Saprospiraceae > CALGLS01. The sequence continues at coordinate 445 of CAZDTI010000684.1, forward strand.
GCACCACTGCGGTCCAACGATTCAATATCAATGGAACGGATTATTCTTCTTTGTCCGGATTTATCTATACGGAAGAAGAAGCTCCGGTAGAGGAGGTTGAGGTGAGTTTGGAAGGATTCAATGGATTTAACATGATGAGTATGTCTCAAGGCAACGGTACTTTTGGTTACAACAGCTTGAATTATGGATTGAATTATACCGTAGCGCCAAAGTCAAATAAAGATCCGTTGAATGGAATAAGTACTTATGATATTGTATTAATGAGTCGTCACATTTTGCAGCTAGAAACATTGGATTCTCCTTATAAGATTATCGCTGCGGATGTTAATAAATCGGGGAGTGTTACAACTTTTGATATGGTAGAGTTGAGAAAAATGATATTGTTAATCAATGAAGAATTTGAAAATAACAACTCTTGGCGTTTTGTGGAATCTGATTATACATTCCCAGATCCAGGGAATCCTTTTAACGTGACATTCCCGGAAGAAACATTCATCAATGGTTTGGTGGAAGGGGCGGAACAGAATTATATAGGTATAAAGGTAGGAGATCTAAATAACACTGCAATTCCGAATAGTGTAATGGCTTTGGAAAGTAGAACCGCTACCGAAGGAATAACATTACTAATGGATGATGTGGAGTTGGAAGCGGGAGAAGAGTATGAGGTAGCAGTAAGAGCAGCAGATTTTGATGCGATTACTGGTTTCCAATTTGCTTTGAATTTTAATGCTGCTAAGTTAGAATTCATAGACTTGAGTCCTGCGATGCTTCCTGCATTAGGAACACAGAATTTTGGTTTAACAAAAGTGAATGAAGGAAGAATTGTAAGCAGTTGGAATCACAACGAAGCACTGAGTTTTGATGCAGACGCTCCTTTGTTCAAATTGACCTTTAAAGCGAAAGCAAATGTTCGACTTAGTGAGGCATTGTCAATCGCTAATCATACTATTTCAGCAGAAGCTTATAATCGGAAATTAGAATTGTTGTCTCTTGACCTACGTTTCGAAGGTAGCATTGATTCAAATTATAACAAGAGTTACACATTGTACCAAAATCAACCGAATCCTTTTAAGACAAATACCATTATTGGTTTTGAACTGCCAGCAGAAACAACGGCAACGATTAGCTTCTACGATTTGTCTGGACGATTGGTTAAAGAGATCACAAACGATTTTCCGAAAGGATATAATCAAATTACTGTCGATAAAATGGACTTGAATGGGAATGGGGTATTGTACTACCGTTTGTTGACTTCAGACTATGAAGCGACTAAGAAAATGATGGTTATTGAATAAGAAACTAATCGGACTGAAGTGGTATTGATGTTAATACTTCGTCCTTAGTATATTGAATCTTTTTTTGAAAAACCCTGCGCCTTTTTAGGCAGCAGGGTTCTTTATTTGTCCCGAGCTGCTGCTCGGGGCAAATAAAGGTTCGACTCCTCCAGAGTCTTGCGTGGAGGGGGCTAAGTCCCGAGCTGTTGCTGGGGGTAAAGAGGTCCGACTCTTCCAGAGTCTTGAGTGTGTGTGGAGAGGGAGGTGAGGATTTAGGAGAAGCGTTATGTTTTTGTTATATTTACTAGTAAAACGCCCCTAATGGAGAAAAGACTATTTTCACTCTTCTGTTTTTTGATTCTTTCTTTTAGTTTGTTCGCGCAACCTTGTCAGTCGAATGAATCGGCGATTACTGTAGAAATACAGACAGACGACTGGGCTTTAGAAACAGCTTGGGAATTACAGAATGCTTCTACGGGAGAAGTATACGCGAGCGTTGATTATAATATTTACCAAGACTTTACCTTGTATGTAGAAGAGATCTGCGTGCCACTTGGACAATGCATCAATTTTGTTATTTACGACAGTTATAGTGATGGAATTTCTTCTCCGGGCTATTACAAGATTTGGGTTGATGGAGTAGAGACGGCCACGAATGATGCCTTTGGCGCAGAAGATAATGTGTACTTTAATTGTCCTCCGGGTACAAATTGTTATGATGCTATTGTAATTGCAGAAGGAGAATATAGCACAGCTAATGACAATGCCTGGTATGAGTTCACGGCAGACTCAACAGGGACTTACCGAATTTCTACTTGTTTTGATAATAACACTTGTGATACTAAAATTTGGATCTATGACGACTGTCAGAACTTGACGATTAGTGAAGACAATACAGGGACTATTTTTTATAACGATAATAGTTTGGATTGTGGCGATCTGGCAGAGTTGCTTGGTTATATAGGGGAGGGGCAAACCTTTTATATTCGAATAGGTGATGCCGATGATGATTGTGCTGGGACTGCTCTAAATTGGTCAATATATTATGATGGTCCAGTGATTGGTTGTATGGATGCTGATGCTTGTAATTATAATCCCTTGGCGACTATTGATGATGGATCTTGTTTGCAAAACGGTGACCCGGATTGCCCGAATGGCCCTGATTTGTTGTTGCGTCAAGATGTGCTGGAAAGTTCTATTTATCTGACGACTTTAGATGCTACGGATGAATGTCTGGTCAATGAAGGCTGTCTGACTGGTTTGGGCATGAGAGACATTATTCGTTTTACAACGCACATTCAAAATATAGGAGAGCAGGATTATTTTATTGGAGAACCAAACACCAATGGGGATCAATTTACTTATGACAATTGTCACGATCATTATCATTATGATGGTTATGCAGAATACTTGTTATTCGATACAGGGGGAACAGTTTTGCCCATCGGATTTAAGAATGGATTTTGTGTTTTGGATTTAGAGTGTAATAACGGAGGAACGGCACAATTCGGTTGCAGCTATATGGGGATTTCTACAGGTTGTGGTGACATTTACAGTTCCGGTTTAGATTGTCAATGGGTGGATGTGACGGATGTTGCTGATGGCGACTATGTGATGGTGACTCGTGTCAATTGGGACAATGCGCCCGATGCTTTAGGTCGGGTGGAAAAGGACAGTACTAATAATTGGGGGCAGGTTTGTGTAAACCTAGATCGTTCTACTGGTGAATTGGAAATGACTGTTCTTGCCGATTGCGATCCTTTTGTAGATTGTGCCGGTAATATTTATGGTAACACCCAACCGGACTGTACCGGCGAATGTGGTGGTTTGACACTGATGGGAGATCTCAATACCAATAATGTTCAAGAAATGGTGGATGCTTATGATTACAATAGTTCTATTCTTTCAGATAACATTACGGCTACAAGTTGCAATGATTTGAATGCGGACGGAGATATTACCGTGTTTGATGCGGCTTTATTGGCGGGTTGTTTGAACTATGGATCCGGTCATACGCACAATGGTGGTGGCTCCCACGATCA